>NZ_JBVVQH010000027.1:0-100402 GCF_055811115.1 Mesorhizobium sp. WSM4832
GCCGCCGCCTCCGCCGCCTCCGCCACCACTACCATTTCCTCCGCCCGCGGTGGGAAAGAGCGGCGTCGCTTTGCGACCAGTTTTCGCAGGGTCGCTCTCGTTCGTCGCGGTAGTTTTCCTTTCAGTAAGCATCCTTAGCGGAGCCGCAGCGCGGACAATCTTTCGTGGTAACTTGGCACTTGGTCGCGCTGCCCGTGCTTTATCGGCAATGTGCTTGGCGCGCACCGCATCCATCAGCGGATCAGTCTGAATCACGAGGAATGCGAGTTGCTCGCGTGTCAGATAGCCAGTTTGCGGCAGTCCGTTCTTCTCCTGCCAAACGCTAAGCGCCTGTCGTGTCTTGGGACCGATGTTGCCGTCAACCTGGCCGAGTTCGTTGCCTAATGCTTCAATGCGAAGTTGAAGGTCAATACGAGCGTCACGATCGAGCCCGATAGCGTTTTCCGTTGTTCCATTGCCTGAGGTCTTCCTCATGTCGTCTGTGATACCGACAGAAGAGCGAACACCCGGACCGACAGTTGCGCCATTCGTGTCGAGTGCGGCAATCCTCTGGTCTTGCGAATTGGGCTCCTTCAGTCGCGCTATGTTGAGCCGCGCCACTGTGGCAAAGCGACCTTTAGGAAACTGTTCGAGATAGGCCTCGTAGAAAGAAATGGAGTTTCTCCTCGACGCCTCATCCCACAGTCGCGGTTCAATTTCCCGGGACATCGGGTCAGCTGTCGCGGCCATAGTTGCACTAGGTGCTTCGCCCACCGGTTGGATCGGTGGCTCCGCCGATTTGCCTAGGAAAACTTCGCGTCCGAGAGACGCGTTGTGCCAAGGCCTCTGCCGGCCTTGCGTGGCTTCCGTCACCTCGCCACGCACGCGCGTGAGCGCACTCTGGATTTCGACTCCAGGTTCGGTCAGGTGTTTAGCGAGAGCCAGCGAGTATGGGCTGTCGACGCCGTCACCGTCAAAGGCGATGGCACCGGGATCCGTTGCATAGGCGATGAGCACGCCGCCCGTGCCGATGCCGTCCGCTTTCGCCTCGACCGGCGCTAGGCCTGCTCCAAGCGAGCGGCTCTTCGGCAGTGAGGCGGCTAGCGTCCTTGCCAGCGGATTGTCGCGGCAGGCATCGAGAATGATAACGCCGACGGCAGGATCAGGCGGCAGCGACGCCATGAATTCGTCAATCTGGACGGTGCGGGTCTTGAGATAGATTGGCGAGGTCAGTTCGGCATCAACCGGGATCAGGTAGTTCTTGCCGTCAACCTGCATGCCGTGGCCGGCATAAAAGATCACGGCGAGCTCGGCATTGTAAGATTTCTCGGTGAACTGGGTGATCAGAGTATGCATACCGGCATTGTCCTGATCGACCCCCTCGATCACATCGAACCCGGCGTTGCGCAGGGTGGATGCGATTAGATGCGCGTCATTGGCTGGATTGGAAAGAGCGACCGCGTTGACGTATTTGCTGTTCCCGATGACCAGCGCAACGCGGTTGGCCGCAAGGGCACCCGCCTGCAGCAAATCTGCTGCAGCGAGAAAGAACAATCCAATGGCGCTTGCCCAGATTCTCATTGCCCTGACTTAGTGAAGTCTCGGCTTAGCTACATTTACCGCAAGGGGCAGGCTTCGTATATGAAATTTCCCGCATTCGCGCGTCGCTTGCCAGTCCATACGCAGACGCTACTCGGCCAAGCAAAAGAGAATTCGGCAAAAGATCGACAAGGGTTGCGGCAACCAGCTTGATGTCGTCATCTAGCGAAGCTCGGGCTGCTGCGGTGATCTGGCGACGCGCAATGTTCTCGAATATCGTGGTCCTTCGAACGATAGTCGCGCATCAGGACGCTGCGCTTGTCGGCAATAATGCGGTTGATTGAAATCCGCTGGCAGCAAGCACTTCAAGGGGGGGCATAGGCATGTCAGAAATGGAATATGCACTCGGTCACACCGAGGACGAGTTGAGTCGGCTCGCAACTCAGGCACGACTGATCGACCCTATTACGCGACGCTTTTTTCAGGCTGCGGGTGTCACCGAGGGTATGAGCGTTCTTGACGTCGGCAGCGGGGCTGGCGATGTGGCAATACTCTGCGCCGACCTTGTTGGACCAAAGGGAAGGGTGATTGGCACTGACCTTGCGCAGAGCGCGATCAAGACGGCCAGAAAGCGTGCCGCGGGACTCTCGCACGTTTCGTTCAGGCACGGTGACCCGGCCGCGATGAGCTTTGACGTTCCGTTTGATGCAGTGGTGGGACGCTATGTCCTGCAGTTCATTTCCAGTCCGACCGAAGCGCTACAGCGAATTGTGCGCCATGTGCGAGTTGGAGGCATCGTTGCCTTCCATGAACTCGACTGGGATGGCGCCAGATCTTGGCCAATCTCAGCCACCTACGATCGACTCTGTAGCTGGCTCAGCCGAACGATCGAGGCATCCGGCGCACAGGTGCATCTGGGAGCCGAACTGGCGACGATTTTCAAAACCGCCGGCCTTGCTTCCACAACAGCGCGCCTTGAATCTGTAATTGCGTCAGGGTCGGCGGCGCTAGACACTGTGAATCTCGTGGTGGACCTCGCAAAGACCTTAATGCCGAGGATGGAAAGCCTTGGAATTGCCTCGGCTTCACAGCTTGGCTTGGAGACCCTGGCCACTCGGATTCTATCTGAAGTTGGCAGCGCAGGCACCTTGATAGGACGAGCCGAGGTCGGCTGTTGGGGCACCAACCCTGACTAAGACGCCACGCCTTTGCCCGGCTCCGGAATGACGCCGATCACCCTTCGGGAAGGCCGGCGAGGCGTAACCCATCAGGATAGCGGCCATGCGGCTCAATCGTCTTGAGCTTTCCGAGAGCGGTGCGCGTCCTCCATCCGGCCCGAGATGGGCGTTTGCCGCGATCAATATCCAGAAGGTGGCATCAAAGTTCGGATTTACGGCGAGCGAGCAGCCCAGGCAAACGCCGTCTCATCCGGCGGTCTCAGTTTCGCATGACCGCGGTTTATACAATAGATCTCGATACGTGCCGTTTATGGACGGAAACCAGCTAATCCTTCAGTCCCGCTTGGCGTAGCAACTTAATGAGGTGATCGACGTCGCGACGGCGACGAAATCGCGATCTTGTCTGATAGACCGCGATGCTCACAAGCGCAGGGTCGGACTTTGCCAGCGTCTCGAACTTCTGCCGCGCCTCTGTAAGCTGGCCGAAACGCACGAGGCAGAGAATTTCGGCTTCATGAGTCGCCAGAAAGGTTGGAGCGAGCCGCCTTGCCCGCTGCACCCAGACCCATGCCTCATCGTGCTTCTCCAGCATGATCAACGTCCAACCGATTCCGAGCGGCGCTAGAAAGTCATAAGGCTCGTATGGATTAAGTCGAATGGACCGCTCAAAACACAGCTTAGCTGTAGCGTGCTCGCCAGCCCAGAGGTTAGCGAAGGCAGACCAAAGCCAGGCGCGCGAATTGTTCGGATTGATCCGAACTGCTTGGTCGATCAACGAGGCGCCACGTTCAAATTGCCCAGCGAGATGCATAAGCACAAATCCGGCGCAACCGAGCGTGTGCGCATCGAACCTGTTGAGTTCGACGGATCTGGTCGCCAATTCGACAGCGCACGCGACATCCTGCTCCGCCAATTGCCATCCTGAGGCCCGCCGCACCGCATAGCACATTGCTGCCATGGCGTAGGCGTAAGCAAAGTTAGGGTCGAGGCCGATGGCTCTCTGGAAGAATTCAACTGCTTGGCTATTGGTCTCGTCCGTCCCCGTGTTGAAACGATCGAGCCCGCGCAGGTAGTAGTCATAGGCCAGGAGGTTTTCTGTCTTGCGCATGGACTGGGCGATCTCGGCCTGTTCGAGCTTCGGCGCGATCACACCTACGACCTGTTCGGTGACCTTGTCCTGTAACTCGAAGACATCTTCCATCGCCCCTTCGAAGCGATCGGCCCACAAATGCGCATGGGTCGAGGCTTCGATCAGCTGCCCGGTGATGCGCAGGCGACCGCCCGCCTTTCGAACGCTTCCCTCAAGCAGGTAGCGCACGCCAAGTTCTTGTCCGACCTGCTTCATGTCAACGGCACGGCCTTTATATGTGAAGCAGGAATTCCGTGCGATCACCAGAAGCGAAGGCCACTTCGACAGCGCGGTGATGATTTCCTCGGTGATCCCATCGACAAGATACTCCTGCTCAGGGTCGTCGCTCATGTTCGTAAAAGGCAACACCGCGATAGACGGCCTATCGGACGCCTCGTGTTCCAAATCAGGCTCCGAACTTCTCGAATAGGAGGTGCGCGCTCCGGTAGCGACTGGGCCGACAAAGCGATAACCACGGCGGGGCATGGTCTCGATCCACTCCGCCGAACCCGGCTCGCAGGCCAAGGCGCGGCGAAGCGCGGCGATTTGCACGGTCAGGTTGTTGTCTGCGATCGCAAGTCCGGGCCATGCTGCTTCGATTAGTGCTTCCTTGGAAACTGGTATTCCCGGATGCTCCAATAGGAGCTTGAGCAGTGCGACCGCACGCTGCCCCAGCATTGTGGGCTGGGCGCCGTGAAACAAAACCCTCGCCTCCGCATCGAGGCTGAATTCACCGAAGTTATACTTAGTGGCCATGAGTTAGGCAGCGTTGGCTAGGGACTATTTAGCAACATTTTAGCAACGGTTTCACGACTTTACGGGACGGACACCTCATCCTCCCACCCTTCAAAGATACGGCCCGCAATAATGCGCCGCACCATGGAAGTCCAGGAATGACCGCGAGAACGATTATCTGGATGCCGGGTCAAGGCAAGGAAGTCAGATTGTCGGGTCATCCCCTTGCTTGCCCTGTGACCGGAGACGATACCAAGCACACGTCTATGTTCGAGTGGACCATTCCGTCCCACTCTTCTACCGGACCTCATCTTCGCCGCGTTCTGGGAAAGAAGCAACTGCTGCTTTCACTTGGCCATAGCAGTTCTAGTCCAGGCGAACGGTAGATGTCAAAGCTCAATGCCAATCTTCTGCTTCTGTTCGCTGCCGCCCTGTGGGGCTTCGGCAACGTCCCGCAGAAGACGGTGCTCGATCATCTCGATCCGCTGAGCGCAGTCGGCATGCGTTGTCTGATTGGCGGGCTGCTGGTGCTGCCGCTGATGTTTCGTGAAGGACGGATGGCGACGGCCCGCATGCCAGCCGACGGGTTTCGCGCTAGCCTGGCAAGGGTCGTCGCGCTGTTTACGGTTTCGATCACGCTGCAGCAGATCGGCTATATCGGCACTTCGGTAACCAACGCCAGTTTCCTGATCGCCACGGCGACGGTGATGACGCCGATGGCCGCCTGGTTGCTCATCGGCGAACGCGCGACGGCAGCCGTCGGGCTTGCTGCATGCCTCAGCTTGGCCGGCGCGCTGCTTCTGGCCGGCGGCATCACAAACTTCGGCCATGGAGACATGGCGTTATTGCTGTCGGCCGCCTGCTACGCACTGTGGACAGCCGAGCTAGGCCGTCATGTGCAAACTCACGGCTGCCCGTTCACCACCATGGCGGCACAGTTTCTTGGCGCAGCCGTGATCGCGCTGCCGCTCGGTATGCTGCACGGCAATCTGTCGGCCGCCACGGCAGTTGGCGCCTGGCCGCAATTGCTGATGTTGGGCGTATTTTCGACCGCCGCCCCCTTCGGCATCCAGACTGTCGCCCAGCGCTTCACCTCGGCCAGTCATGTCGCGGTGATCGTCAGCGCTGAAAGCATTTTCGGCGCGCTTGGCGCCGCGCTTTTCCTCGGCGAACGCATTTCGTCCATCGGCGCGTTCGGCGCGACGATGATGCTCGGCGCCATTCTCTTTCTCACGCTGTCCGCCGGGGCGGGCAAGTCGGCCGAGACGGCCGTCACACCTCTGGAGGACACGCCATGAGCATTGTCGCCGCGAGCGGATTCCAAGCCGGCCTTGCGCTCGGCATGGCCTCGATGGCCTCGGTCGGGCCGAATAACCTGATGATGATCAGGGAAGGCCTGTTGCGCGGACGCGTGATGTTCGTCGCCAGCCTGGTCTGGGGAACCTATGTCGCCTTGATCGCGGCCTCCTATCTGCTCGGCGGATCGATCGCCGGCGTCGACCCGGCATTCAGGACAGCCCTTTCCTGGCTCGGACTGACGGCCGTCGCGTGGTTTGCGCTGCAATCCTTTCGTGCCGCATCGGTCGCCTGCCGCATCGAGGATCGCTCCAGCAAGGACGAGACCGACCGCTCGTGCCTCGCCCGCGTCATGGGCGTGGTGTGGATGAACCCGTTGACCTATGTCGAATTGTTGCTCGTCCCGGCCGCGCTCGGCCAGTCCTTCGCGGCCGGTGGCGCACGGCTGGAATTCGTCATGGCGCTGATTTTGATGGCGGCGCTGTGCTGCTACGGCTACGCGCTCGGCGGCGGCATGCTGGCCTCGCTCCTGCGCAGCCGCACGAATCTGCGCATTTTCGATCTGATCTCCGGCGTGATCCTTACCGGCGTTGCGCTGACGATGGCGGCTGGGCTCGCCGCGCAATGACGTCGCGAGCACTTCGGCGACTGCAAAAACAATCCGTAAGCCCGCCTCCGCCAAACCTTCGTTCCAACCTTCAAGGAGATCCGGCATGAAGCGGTTCACCGAGTTCAGGGGCGCCATCACCCGCATCGACTATGACGCCGAGCACTGCACCTTCGTCAGCGTCGTAGAACTCCATCCATTCCTCGCCGGCGCGCCAACGGGCGACGACCCCGACGGCCACACCCGGCAGGCCAGGATTCCCGCGCCAGCCCAACCAGCCGGAAGCCGAGAGGCCGAGCCCCATGACGGCCGGGCGTGCACCCAACATGGATCAGCGGGAGCACCCGAGCAATCGCCTGAGGTGGCGCTTATCACCTGAGACCGCCGGTTGATGCAGGCCTGACGCCCGAAAAGGAGGAACGCAGCCATGACCACGCTATTGTCGCCTGTCTCGAGGCAG
Organism: Mesorhizobium sp. WSM4832; assembly: GCF_055811115.1. NCBI lineage: Bacteria > Pseudomonadati > Pseudomonadota > Alphaproteobacteria > Hyphomicrobiales > Phyllobacteriaceae > Mesorhizobium > Mesorhizobium sp. WSM4832. The sequence goes on from NZ_JBVVQH010000027.1 coordinate 6,924, forward strand.
GACCGCCTTGATCGCCCGAGCCTCGCGGATCGTGTGTCCTTCGAGCCCTCCATGCCCGGCCTGACGCATGTGCGCATGAAGCCTGCGCGCTCGGGTCGGGCAGCCGCCGCGCTCGCAAAACTGGCGACCGCGATCCGAGGGCGCATGGCCGGCCCGGGTGGCTACTACAACCTCGGCAACGCGCTCGGGCTGGTGATCGGCATCGCAATCCAGCTCGCCGACGCTCAGGGAGCTGGCATGCGCGGCGGCGCCGCGTTGTTCGACTATCTCGCTGGCAGCAGCGGTGCCATGGCGCTGACGCTAGCGACGCTCGTCTTCTTCTGCAGCGGCGAAGCCTATCACCGCGCCTGGGCCGGCCCCGATGGCCCCGACCCGGCGCTCAATCGTATCGGCGATCTCCTGTCGGGCATCGGGGCAATCGGCCTCGGCGTCGCTTTGTTTCTTTTCGGCCAGCCATTGCTGGCGGCGACCGCCGGGCTGCTACATGCGCTGGGCAAGTTCGGCAGCGCCGCGCACCGGCCCGGCGCTGTCTTCTCCGGTTGGCCGGCCAGTTGGCCAGACCCGTTCCGCAGCGTGGTGCTGGGCAGTCGCCTGCCAGCGATGATGGCGGCCACGCTTTCCGCCATCACCGCTCTGCCGCTGGTGTGGTCAGGCAGTTCCCTTGCTCTTGTCGTAACGCCGCTGACGCTGCTCGCCTGTTACCTGCTCTGGGCCTGGGCCGATCTGCTCCTGTTCGCGAATAACGCCGCGGAAATCGGAAATACATCGACGAAGTGAGTGGAGACAGTAGCCATGTTCGGAAGTTTCAACGACGACGACAGCGCCCCTTCCCTCGAAAGGCTGCTTTATCCCACCCAGACCCGCATCGGCACCATCTACGCGTTCGCCGGCGCCAGGACCGGCAATGATCCTCGCCTTGCACAAGCCGCCACGGCGCTCGGCAGTTGCATAGGAACGGCCGGCATCCGCCTTGTCTATGGTGGCGGAAGCGAAGGCTTGATGGGCGCGGTCGCTGCAGCAGCCGCCGATGCCGGCGGCGAGGTGATCGCAGTCGCGCCGCAGTTTCTTCTGGAGCGAATGCGCATGCCGAATGGCATTACTCAGATCATTGCCGTTCCCGACATGCATATGCGCAAGCGGCTGATGTTCGACTATGCGGATGCCTTTGTCGCGATGCCGGGCGGGATCGGGACAATCGAGGAACTGGCTGAAGTTATGACGTGGCGCAAGCTCGACCGGCACCAGAAGCCGATCCTGATCGCCAATTTCCACGACTTCTGGTCGCCTTGGCTGGACCTTCTCGACCACCTGGAGGAAGCAGGGTTCCTGAGCGGCCAAGTTTCGACGGCGTGCCTTGTCGCCGACATGCCAGACGTCATCCTGCCGATGCTGCAGCGTGGCGTATGCTTCACGCAGGTGTCGCCGTGGCAACGGGGACGTCCTTCCGGCGATCCAGCCGAGGCGCCTATCCCGGCACGCGTCACTGTGCATAGAAACCAAGCGGCTGGACCATCGACATGAAAGCCCGATACAAAGCGTAGCGGACCAAGTCACCGTTCGGATCCGGGAGCCGGAGGGAAAATGAACAATGCCTCGAACCTGGAACAAATAACGTCAGCTGGGCACAAACTTAGTGCCGGTCGACATCTCGATGTTCACTATATGGCGCTAAAGGATGAGTATGATGCCACTCTTCGCGCCGCCGGCATGCAACCCGGCTGGTCAGTGCTTGACGCAGGCGCAGGCAATGGGGTCTTCCTGCCTCTGATGGCGGAAATGCTGGGTGTCGAGGGACATATCGAGGCTCTGGATCTGGCGCGGGAAAATGTCGAGGCGATCGAAAGCTTGGTTGCAAGCCAGCAGTTTGCCTGCCCGATAAGCGCGCGAACCGGCAACATCACCAAGCTGCCGTATGAGACGGGCACGTTCGATGCGGTTTGGAGCGCGAATGTCAGCCAGTATCTGACTGACGAAGTGCTCGCCCAAACAATCAAGGAGTTCTGCCGCGTCGTGAAACCGGGCGGGCTTGTTGCCGTGAAGGAGGTCGACATCTCGGTTTGGCAGTTTCAGCCGCTGGATCCCAAACTGACGTGGCGTCTGCTAGATGCACTATCAGGTGATACACAGATCTCCGGCGCCATGAGGGCAACACGGTTGTCAGCCTGGTTTCGAGCGGCGGGCCTTGAGAACGTCTCTGCCGTGACCACGCTGGCAGAGCGCCGTCAGCCGCTCAGACCTGTGGAGTGCGAATACATCCGCAACAATCTCGAATTCTTGTCCGGGCTCTCCCGATCGTGCGACCTGCCAGAGGCGGATCATCAACAATGGAACGCGATCGGTCAGGATCCGGAGCGCCTAATCTCTAACCCCAACTTCTGCTATCGGGAAATGTGGGTGCTCAGCTTGGGTATTGTGCCGAAATGCTAAAAGTCTTCCGGGACATTTTGCAGGACGATCATAGCGGCTGGGAAGGCGATGTGCCTTCCTTAGTCGCCTTCCAGCCGGCGAATGCGTCATGCTCCCGAAACGTGGCAATCCGCGGGGCTAGGCCGCTCTCGACGCTACAACGGCGTTGACCGCCCAAGAGTGCCTGCTGAGCTGGATCGGTTTTCAGCATAATATCAGCGTCCGTTCAGGACGCAGCTGGCAAGCGCTGCGATGCTCTCTGGAGACAACCCGATGAGCAGCCATGAACATCGCCCTTACCGAAGACCTCCTCGCCAAAATCGATCGCACGATCGAGGACGCCGGCCCCGCGCCCGAATTGCGGAACCTGGAGGATCGTGACTATCTCGAGATCCGGATGCGGCTGCTTGCCGGCCGATCTTGCGGCGCCGACATCTGGGTGTTCGCCTATGGCTCGCTGCTGTGGAACCCTTGCTTCCAATTCATCGAGGAACGGCCAGCGACCGTTTACGGGTGGCATCGGCGATTTTCATTGTGGCTGACCCGGTGGCGCGGCACACGCGAGCGGCCAGGCCTGATGCTCGCACTCGACCGTGGCGGCAGTTGCCGCGGTGTCGCTTACCGCATCTCCGACCACGATGCCGGAACTGCGATCGACCGACTGCTGCGTCGTGAGATGTCGGCCAACCCGCCTACCAACGTTCCGCGCTGGGTTTCAGTGCGAAGCGCGGGCGGAAATTTGCCGGCCATTGCCTTCGTAGCCGACCGGAGTGGTCCCGGCTATGCGGCAGCCCTGCCGGAGCAGACCACGGTCGAAATCCTGTCGCTAGCCGTCGGCCATATCGGCAGTTGTGCCGACTATCTGCGCAAGACGGTCCTTCAACTCGAAGCCCGCAACATCCGCGATGCAACATTGTGGCGGCTACAGGGCAAGGTCGCCGCCTACCTGGCGTCTCTGCAATCCAACACGCCCTTGCCACCACCGACCCAGGAGATCCATCATGCTTGCGAAGGTTGAAGCCCCGTTCCTTCCCTCAATCCTGGCCCAGGAAGCGGTGCATCGAATTCTCTCGACGGGGAGTGCCGAATTCTGCGGCAGCGAAACGGCGCAGATGCTGCACTATCTCGACGCCCTGACGCCCCGCTGCCCGACAATGCCCTCCGGCGGAGCGTCACCGGGTCTCTGGCAGCGGCTTAGCAGGCGCTTTCAGGCCAGCTTCTCTCGAGCCGCCTTCTTCCGGACTTGACCTTTATCGGCTTCTGCGGCTCCGATGATCACTGCGCAATCAGGCGCAGCGGTGCAGGGGCTTGGCACAACAGATCGGCAGCGCGGTTCTCGATCTTGAGCGCGGCACGTTGCGGCGTGACGGGGAAATCGTGCCGGTCAGGCCAAAGACCTTCGACCTGTTGGCCTTTCTTGTCCGCAACCCCGGCCGCGTTCTGAGCAAGGACGAACTGTTCGAGGCGGTCTGGCCGCGCACCACGGTCACCGAGGATTCGCTCACCCAGTGTATTCGCGACGTGCGCAAATGCATCGGCGACGAGACGCAAGCGCTGGTTCGAACCGTCCCCCGGCGCGGTTACCTGTTCCAGCCTGCGGACGACACCGAGGCTGTTCCGCTGGCGTCGGCGGCTGTGGTTGGTCCGGCCGGACGAACTCCCGAACCAATGGTCGCCATCCTGCCGTTTCGCGTCAGCATTGAAGATGCAACGGCAAAGTCGCTGTTCGATGGCGCGGTCGAGGAGATCATCAACGCGCTCTCCTACTTCAAGACCATCGCAGTGTTGGCGCGCCATTCTGCTTTCGCGCTTGCCCAGCACTCCGAGCAGGACGTCTGGGCGACGGCTCAGCGTCTGGGAGTCGACTACGTGGCGGAAGGCACAGTTGAAAACGCTGCCGATGGCTACAGCGCGCGCGTTGCCCTGTCCGAAACCGCATCCGGCCGGAGAATCTGGGCGCAGACATTCTCATTCAAGACGAGCGAGATCTTCGATTTTCAAAAAACGGTGGCACAACGGATCGCGATGGCGGTGGTCGCCAAGATCGAGATCGCGGCTATGCGGCGCATGTCGCCCGCGCCCGCCGCCAATATAGAGGCCTATGTTCACATCCTGCGCGGCATGGCGCTTTTGCGCAGCTATGGCGAGGGCGTAAACCATCAAGCACGTGCACATCTCCTCAAAGCGCTGGAACTCGACCCCGATTCGGGGCTAGCCCACGCCTATCTCGCTCTCGCGGACACGATCATCGGTGGATATACCAGCGCGCCGCGGTCCGTGCTCGACCAGGCTCGCGACCGCGCTCTTCACGCCATGGCCCTCAGTCCCGACGAGGCACGATGCCACCGGATTTTGGCTTTGATCCTGCTTTACCAGAATGATTTCGAGGCTGCGGGTCGGCATTTCGCCCAGGCGTTGGACCTCAATCCTTATGACGCGGACACATTGGCACAAACCGGCTTTTTCCATGCACTGCGTGGCGATGCCGAGGCCGGTCTAATGCTTCTCGATCAGGCGATCCAACTCAATCCAATGCACCCGGCTTGGTATTATTTCGATAGGGGCGAGGCGCTGCTTGGCCTCGGTCGACATCGAGAAGCGGCTGCATCCTTCTCCTGTCTGCCACTCAAAAGCGCATGGCATTGGGCTCGGCTCGCGGCATGTTATGCCCTCGACGGCGACATCGACCGGGCGCGCTCCTGCGTCACGGAGGGACGGCACATCGATCCCGGCTTGACCATCCAGGCGATTGTTGAAGACCTTCGCCTGGAGCGCCTCGAGGATCGGGAGCGAATACGGACCGGGCTCAGTCTTGCCGGCTGGGACGCCAACGAGATAATCAAGTGACCTTTGCTTGAGAGTTCTTACCGACAGCGGCGCACAATACCCATTGCCGACTGATCGACTTTGCCAGTGAAACGACTCGCTTTTTGTCCCGTTCTCGGCTTCACTGAAGAGGGAGGGGCTAGAAAGATGAAACCAACATATAATCACCCTTTTTTAAAGCAATTTTGCGCATCCATCTTCTGGGTTGTGCTGTTGATTTCTGGCTGCGCAACCCCTTACATCCCCCCGAAGGTTGAAGAGCCTGGCTTGGCGAATGCATCCAGCTTTGGTGGCATTATGAGCTTTGCCAAGCAAGAAGACCTGCGGGTCGTTTGGGTGCATGGGATGTGCACTCACGAAGAAGACTGGGCAGATAATCGTCATGCCCTTCTCCAACAAGCAATCCCAATTGGGTCGTCTAGCCAAAATACTGTGTATGGCCCAGAGCGCGCCGCGCGCGTCACCTTCAACCACAGCGTGAACGGCCATGCACTCGAACTCCGTTTTCTCGTCTGGTCACCCCTCGCCGCCGGTGCAAAAATCGCCATCGGGCTGGATCACAACGATGAACTAAAGCGCGCCAGCCTGAACAGGGATCTCAAAAAAGGGCTGATCGACGACTGTTTCTCCGACGCCGTGATCTACACGGGCACAGCGGGCAACCCGACCAGGTCCTGGATGCGTTCCGAAGTTTGTGACGCTCTGGGTGGCAATATTTCAGCCGCGGGCCGCTGCCTGATCGATGACAGCAAGCCGCGGCGAAAGACCATCTTGGTCGCTGAAAGCTTGGGCAGCAAGATCCTCTCCGATGCGGTTGTCTCGATATGGCAAACCGCGCCGGCATCGGAACAGTGGCGGATTGCCCAGCGCCTTGGCGATGTCCAAATGGTCTTCCTACTGGCAAACCAGATTCCTCTCCTGAACGCCGCAACCTACTCTCCAGGCGCAGCCGGGATTGCAGCTGGCACATCGGCGGATCGAGCCCGCGGATCGCTCCTTGACGTGTTCGCTAGCACACGAGCTCGAAAGACTATGGCGTTTACCGCAGAGCCATCCGGGCCAATCCGCTTTGTCGCTTTCACTGATCCGAATGACCTACTGAGCTATCGACTGTTTCCGAAAGCCTACCTGCCGGCGGACATGAAGATTACCAACGTGATTGTCTCAAACGATCAGACATACCTCGGGCTGTTGGAGCGTCCGGACACGGCTCACTGCGGTTACGGGTGGAACCCTGCGGTGATAGCGACGGTCGCCCAGGGCTATGACGGCAGGCACCTGGGATCGACCCCGGTGAATGTCCCGCACTCTTGCGGGCTCGGGGGATAGCGCGCTGCGTAGCAATTTGAGGAACTCGGAAGGGGCGCTAACTGCGTCTCGCCAGTCGTGTCCACGGCTGACAATCCGCGTGGCTCAGGAGGCGAATTATCTGCTTTTCCTCATTTACCCTTCGTGCCTTTAGCCAGCTTGTGAGAAATTCCCATTCCGGCCGGCCTGTCAGCGCCACGGGCGCGAACCGGGTCCGTGCGGCCTAACGGTGATGAGATTGTGCCCTTGAGGCTTTCCTTTTCGAGTCGATCCCAGTCCCGGCGCGTGAGACTCTTCAGAACGGATTTTGGAAATCGCTTTGGCATCGTCCCGACTCTTGACACGAAAATCCTGCCCATAGAAGTTGCAGCCGGCCAATTCATTTGGGGAATAATCTTGAAAAAGCTGATTATCGCTGCGACGGCGCTCGCGCTCACCGGGTGACCGAGCGGACGCCCTCACTGCAGCTAACTGAGTGGGAGTGAGGCGGCCAGTCACACCGGCAATATACCGGCGTAAAGGCATTCCCGAACGCCCCTTTGAAAAGACCGCGCCGGAGCACGAGAAGTGGTGGATGGCTTCGGCGATCGCATGAGGCAATTGGAGGCAGCCATGACACCATCATCGGTGAGGAAGGCGGTCATTGCCTGGAACGAGAAGAGTTACCCGAAGATTACCATCCGTGGAGGGGACGCTCTACGACACGCCTGGCGACCATGAGACGGCGGTGAGCATGTCCTTCAGTCAGACCGGCCCGCTGATGAGGCGAATGCGCAAGGCGGCCCAGAAGACACCCATTCGTAAGTCGGTGGTGAAGACCAAGAGAAGGAAGTCCAAATGACCAGCCGCAACGAATTGCTTACCCTCGTCGCCAGCATGCTGGCCGATCGCCTCGCCGGCGACTATACATATCAGGTCGGCTCCAGCCCGTTGGGCTATTACGTCCGCACCGGTGATATGGTCTACATGCTTGATGCCACCGAGATCGAGCTGATCTCTAAAGCCGACACTCCAGAGAAGGCAGCGGACGATTTCATGGCGACACTTGTGCCAGTCGAGCCCAGAGTCGGGCGCGAATGAGAATCCTGCTCGTCGCCGCAGCCATGCTATTGATCATGGCGGCCGGCTGAGGAGCGCACCGTATCGCCTGGATGTATGGCGCAGGCAGTCCGCGATCAAAAAAGGGGTGTTGGGGTGGAGAACGAAGGGGAAAGAGGAAAGTCGGCGTCGGAGGATCAGGAGAGCGGCCCAGAATCACCAGAAGACTGGGATCTCTTGCTCGCAGGGCTTGAAACCGAGCAGTCGGACAACAACGATGAACACCCCGATGATGAGGCAGCCGCCCTGGCTGCAGAAGAAGCGGCAATCGGGCAGGACGCCGTGGCTCTGCAGAAACAGCGGGATCTTGATCGCGAGCTGGCGAAATTCACCGCGAATGCCCTGGATCGCGCGTCCACATCCCTTCTGACATTGGGCCTCATTGGGCCGGGGGTCGGTTTTCTCTATCACACAAGCATCTTGGCTGCCCTAACGAATCCAGAGCTCGTTGTAGCCACCATAAGTTGCCTGGGGCTGGCGTTCGTCCTACATTCTATAGGTAGAGCTGTCCTCAACGAGGTATTCCTACGATGAGCACGCCTTTCTGGATCTTCATGGCCGCCCTGGGAGCGATCTGCGTGTGGGCCGTCGCAAGTAGGCTCCTACTCTCCCGACGCATTGCGAGCCATGACAAGGCGGAGGAGGCTCTCAACATCCGGACACTGGAGTTCAGAGAGCGGGTTAGAAACCGTAACGCTCGCATCCTGGCCGAAGAGGCTGCCGCTCGCCAGGAGAACCCGCCGACCAGCGAGCCGAGTTCACATGGTCAACGCTTGTTCTATCGGGAGGACAAGAGAGGGACCGGCCTGATGGCGGGTGCCTCTGCCCTTGGCGGTTTTACCGGCGGCGATAGGGAATTTCGTTTCATTGAGGGCGCGGGCAATCTCTATATGCCGGTTCTCCGCTCATTTGGACCATATTGGATCGATCCCGACGAAGAATACGAGGTGGCATATTTTGCCAAAAAGGTCGGGCTTACTCCCCGACAGGTAAGAAGGATGATCGAGCGACATCGCGCGGCGGATCTCGAAACCGCCGAGCCGGGACAAAGGCAGAAAACCCGGTAAAGTGTTCCCTACCGACCTCCTCCGGTTGACTAGCCACAGAGCCACTAAGCTAATAGCTGCAGCTTAATGTGAACCGTTTTGATAGCTACTTTCGGTTGCGCCCGAAATAGGATTAGGCGCGCACCAGGAGGACAGTTTTAACGAAAACTCGCCATCATAACCATGGCACCTTTCGCTGCGCGCGCTGATAGTAATTGCTCGTCGTTCTCGCGTCCACAAAAGCGAAGGCAACGCGGAAATGCAAAGACCAGCGCTGCATCGCAGCAATCCGAATCGGGGAGCTGGCTCGAGAAAAGTCGGGGAATGGCTCGATATTGGTCCCCAGGAGCAGGTGAAAAGCATCTCCCACGGAAATCCATCGATGTCCTAGGGTGAACGAGCAGATGCGATGGGGATGCCTTTTGCAACCACCGCAATTCCTGGTCCCAAACCTCCTCTAGTTTCGGGCTGCATCGGGCTTGCCGACCAATCGCATGTTGTCATCGAACTCGATGGCGACAACTTTTATGTTGACGGTGCCAACATCCACCCGCGCGAGGCCACCACAATGTTTACGTTACCGGCTCAGCCGACAACATGCTTGTTGTCCAAACACCCTGAAATCGGGCGCTATGTTGACATTTGTTTCCCTTATCTTGTCGCTTTTGACCCCGAAATCAGTTTTTGCGCTCCGTGACAACATGTCAGGTCTCTAATGGACCGAGCACAGAACGCACTGGCAAGCTCATAGAGCGACCGGGAACGCGCTCAGCGCACAAAGCAGCGCACAACTATCGGGACGCGCTGCTGACGTTGCCCTGCGAGGAGGCTGAACGCCTTACCCCACAAGGCCGAATATGTATTTTTCTTGACTGCAGCCCTAGTGAAACCGTCAGCAGTCATGGCTGCAAAGGAGCGCTCCCAGCAGGTGGTGTTCTGTCGCTATGGCGGCCATGTCTCGACACCAACGATCTATTTGACTGAGCGCGCCAAAAGAACAAAGGAGGCATTTCGGCCTGCCGTCGTTGTGTGCGCCGTAGAAGGAGGGCCGGTTGTCCTCCTTTTCGTCGCCGCTAGGATCGACCTTGTCGTAATCCATCTATCGATTTCGGTTGGAGGACGCCTGCATTTCTGGCGCCCTCCCGTAGGAAGGTTGGTTGCTTACATGTCAAACTCCAGCTCGACCAAGCCTACAATTTCTGCAGAAAGGTCACGGACGCCCACGGCGGGGCCGGCAAGTGCGTCACTGATCAGCCAGGCGATCTGATAAATCAGATTTTCGCGCGGGCTGTCACCGGGGAGCGGACCAAACCCGACGATGCCACGGGGAGGTTCAGGAGCCTCGCAGCCTCCCTCAGGAGCTTCCTTATACCTGGACATTGCCATCATGATCTGACTGCGGAGTTCAGGGTTGAGAGCCACTATGCTGCCTCCTGCTCAAGCAGACTGACCCCAAGCTGCGAAATCGTGATCCAGTAAAGGGTCCCGAAGTCCATCGCGGAGCGCACGTTGCGACTCCTCAGGAAAGGCGCGAGCTTCCTCTTCAGCGCTCGAGACATCGGAATCGGGTGGCTGGCCAATGCATAGCTGGCCGTCTCCAGTGCGCGGTGGTTCGGTCCGGTAGGTGCAGCTGCGAACGCTTCCACAGCGTTCGTAACCTGATCGATCGTGCCCCGGTGTCGGAAATAGTCGGCAATCATTCTTCGCAACACCGTCACCGTCTCGCACAACTTCTCGGCAAGCTCTTCGGCTTCAGAAAGCAGGTCGGCGTCTGACTGGTTAGGGCCGAGGGCGCTGATCAGTTCATCGGCATCGGAAGGGAAAAGGATGCCGCTATCTCCAAGAGACCAATGCATGTGCATGAGGTCCCCCACGTGGTCAGGGTCTGCCAGGAATTCGGCAAAGGTTGAGGCCTGTGCCTGCGACGTGATAGGCATGTGGTATCTCCACTGGTTTGAATGCTGGTGTGAGTGTTCGGAAACGACGTGGTGCAGTCGCCAAACTCAGCCACGTCGTTTTCGTTTTGATGAAGTCGTATGAGTGTGTCAGGCGTTCTCTGGCCGGAGGGTCTAGTCCTTCGTGACCTTCCACTGGGCGAAGGGCCAGCGGACTGATCTATTAAGCTGATAGAGCATTCGCTTTAGCCCATCGACCTCACCGAAGTTTGCCGGATTTTTTTCGTCGATTTCTTGTAGGCGGCCGTTAATCTCCCTCCGTTTGTATTCGTTAATTGCAGTAGAAAGCTCACCCGCCGCGTCGATCAGCGTGCTCAGAATTACTTCTGCACGACCCAATGAGTCCGACGCATTGGCTAGATCCTCTTCAACTAAGGCCTGATCTGTTAAAGGCCGCAGACCTCTGTCGTCCGTAAAGTCCCACCATTTCTCGCCCAACACATCGCCGCACCACTCGAGCGACCCACCTCCCCAATCATCAAAGAATTCGAAGAACGGCTTTTTGACCAATTCGCGGAAGGCATCGGGCTGAGATTTCATCCTCTCGCGAGCCCTTTGCCGCTGCAGCCGTTTGCCGCTGCAGTCGCTTGTATTCTGTCCATGAATTTTTCTTAGTCGTGCGCTGCATTGCCCTGCTCCGATATGAAATCGGTTTGTCCAAACTCGTTGGACAATTCAAGTCCAATTTGCTGTCCAAGGTTAGGCCCACTCGCAGAGCGACGTAGGAGCGAACCGTTGATCGACGGGAAGGTTGGGATGGCCGTTGCATATGGATGGACCAATAGGGTGCAAGGCATCTGTCGGGCCATAGCGGCTCACCAGCGCGTTCACTGTTAACGAAGCAGTTTGGTGCGCCGGACAGCATGTCAGCCTCCTAGGGCCCTGTAAGAGTCAGCAAACGGCACCGCAATGCTGTTGCCGCGACTCATCGCACCCGATAGGTCGATGGCCTCGCATGGCATGGCGCGGATGAAAGCAGCGGTCCCCCTCTACGCAATCAAGACGAAGGCTCACCTCGGTGAGCTCACCTTCCGGCACCGAGCCATGGCCAATTCGCAGGCTCGCCTGGCTGGGCGCTATGCGTTGGAGCCTGAGACCGACTTGGATGCTTTCAACTGCCGAGCGGTCGTTGATTGGATGACGATCTGCTTTTGGCTTGGCCGGAAGACGCAATTTCGGTGGTTGCAGGACGACATCGAAGCGGTGCTGGGGAGAAAACCGTTCGTGCAGCCACTCAGCGAAGAGCCGGGAGGTGTAGCGGATACCTTCGATGTGACGATCCAAGAGCCTGATCTACGAAAGATCCGAATTGTCTGCGATATGATCGAGGCCAAGTATGGCCAGGAGATGCTTCCGTTCATTCGTGCCATGGAGATCAGCGTCGATTTCACGCCAAAGCAGCCTGACGACGGCATGCGCGCGAAGCTGTTCACGGCTCTCACCCGCCACTTCTGGACCGACCGGGATGTCATCTCCGGCCACTTCGACCGCCCTCGCTTCACATGGGGAAAGAACAAAGAAGAGACTGGACACGTTCTCAGGCACATCGAGGGCGGGCCGGAAGACGTCAATGAAAACCTCCTGATCTCGACGGTGCGAGACCGCTCACCGTTCATCGACAGCAACTATTATGTCGGCGCCAAGGGCTCGGACACCTGCTGGCGTATCATGGACAAGGTAATCGACACGCAGAACCATCGGGCCGGAACGGCTATCGAGCTCGACGAAGCTGACAAGCGAGTGCGGATCGAGGTCACGCTCGATCGGCCGGCAGTCTCAGCGCTCGGAGTAACCTACCTTCAAGACCTCGGCCGAATGCGCTTCGCCAGGCTCCAGGGAAGCTTCTTTACGTTCATGCTGCCGACGTTCGTGGACGTCGGGAAGGCTGGCCGGTCCGTCAGTTCGGCCATAAAGGCCTGGCATGATCAGCAACGGATACAGAAATTCCTCAAGACCGGCGTGATCGGCCTCAAGGCCATGGATGATGCCCGAGAGCGGCAAGCCACCCGGTTGCGAAAGCAGGAGCGAGGGCTGATGGTGGCGAAACGATTAAAGATGAAGCGGCCGCCGCGCGTTGGAACCCAGAAAGCCGGAACCTTCCTTGCTTACGACGAACTGAACGGGCGCGTCAGCGATGCACTGCGTTACCTAGGGGTGCGCGTCGCGGCTGCCTTCTCCGAGGAGTGAATGTGCAGAGGGATGCTGTGGGAAGATGGGCGGTGTATCATGCTTTATGAAGGAAGTTATTAGGTTCGGCGGAGCCGGTATCGAGCTGAGGCTTGGCACTTAAGGGGCTGCACAACCACGTCTTCCCGAAACGTTGCGGAAAAAACCTGCACACTTGGGCCGCCAAATCGTAAATCTGACGATCGCCGCACCATTCTTCAGGCTCCCGATGACACTGCGAGAACATCCCACGGCGTGATGAGTCGTTGGAGCGTCTCGGTCTCTTTGCCCGAAGCAGTCACAAAGGCAGCACCAACCCGCGCCAAGGGCGATTGGACGGAAAGGAACATCTCGACGAGATCGTCGATTGGAGTTGTCGGGCCAACAAATCTGAAGGTCTCCATGCGTCTCGCATCAAGACGGCAACTGGGGAGGATGTCCGAGATATTCATTTGCCGAGAGACGATCGTTTCCGGTTCTGCCCAAAGGTGATCGAACATAGCCGCCTCGTTGAAAACCCCGATGACGGCATCGTGCTCATCCAGGATTGGGACATGGCTGAAACCACGTTTTTTCATTTCGTCGGCCAAGTCGCCTAGGTGGTCGGCAAGACCGGCGGTCCGAATCTCCCTGCGCGAAACACCGACCGAATTCGCTGTTGGTGGGTTCCGCAGATGGTTGAGCAAATCCTGCACCTCCCTGAGAAACGGCTCGGAAATCCGGATCGCATCTCCGGTGGAACGATGCTTCGGATGCTGAAGAGCGTTTCGCACGTCGCGCACGTATACGAGCAATGTCCTGTTCTTTTTGACGAAACCGTCGCGTTCCGAAGCCCGTTCGATCTCTAGCGAATGCAACTTCGGCGTGCCTGCACGCCGATTTACCTCGCGTGCAATTTCCTCGAAAAGGCGGATGAAACTCTCGTTGGGGCTATTCATTGGTCGCCTTTCATTGGCAGACTTTGCACGCACGAGCATCCCTGCGAGCGCCTGCCGCGCGGGTGGCCGCTTCGGCATGCGGCGCTTCGAAGATTCCCTGCGACCACCGCTTAACTACAAATCGGCTCGTCGTTTTGGATATGGCACATGTAGATTAATCCACTGCGATGCTTTGGCTTTTGAACCCTTCGTATCGCGGGTTCAGGCGGCATTGCAAGAACGCCTCGAGCAAAGTCAGCAGTCGCATTCCAATCTTCTCATCAATCATGAAGTTAACGCGATCGACATTCTGCCTAATCCATTGTCCAGCGAGCGCGCACCAGAGTTCAATTCGACACGAGCGAGCCTAGCTACCGCGACAACGAGTTGATCGGCAATCTGAATCAATGGAGCTATTTCGATTCGAACAATCATCAGTCTCATCCGCGCTTAACGAACGGTCTTGACCATGTTTCACCAGCAACCACGCGCAGTCCATCTGACTGATATCCTGCGGCTACGAACTCGTCTCTCAGTCCCCTTGCCGCTTCCCGGGCTTGTAGCCACAGACCTTGATCGAGCAAGTGACGAATTTTCGGATGAATGTCCACCGTAACGTCGGCGCTCTCACGTTCCATTGCCAAAGCAGACTCCCCGAACAGCGCTGCTACACTGAGTGGAGGTTCGTAGTAGTATCGCCATTCCTCATCTGGTTGTGGGAGCTCAATTGGTTCCTTCGCATCCGCATCCGGATCTTTCCAAAAAAACTCGAGCAAATCAGTTTTGAAATAAGCGAAAGATCCGATGTGCAGTGCGCAGGGAATGTTCCTGACCGAGACCAGACGTTGCGCCTGCAATTTCGCCTTCTGTTTATCGTCCGCGGATGGCTGGAAGGAGCGGCCCTTGCTCTCAAAGGCGTGCCAGTCACCGCCATTGTTTTCTCCGACTAGATCCGGGCGAGACCGCCCAAGAAGACCAGGGTTGAGAAAGGGGCGAAAAACATCGAGGTGCAACAGCCAAGGCGTATGCAGCAAGCGTGATGCGAACAGCTTGCAGAGCGTCATGCCCAGAAAATAGCTGACCATACCCTTCTCTGTAGGGTCGAGTGCCGCGAAAGCATCAGTTCGTCTTAGGCGGCCACCCCTAGCCTGCTCAACCGCCATGCGGACCAGCGACAGGCGAAATATCGCCTCATAGAAGGAGGCTGGTCCATGTTGGAAAACATGAAGCGTGCTTGGGCGTCCAATAGTGATTGCAGCCCACAATAATTCGTCCCACGTCGTGTTCAGAGTTCCAATGCGTTGCACGTTAAAAACACCGGGAAAGGACTGGCTCCGATAGTCGATGCGCAGCGTCATACTGATGTCTCGCATCTACTATTGCCAAGCAGTATTTGGCCAGATCTAGCCATAGTGCAGACCGATGAGGTGCCAGGCGCATTCGATGAAGTCCGCAGCTTCGGCGGACTGATCGGCCAGCCGTTTGAGCTTGCGGCCGTCGGCGTCCCACTGGTCCACTTGGGTCTTCTGCTGCCGATAACGGTGGAACCGCTCCCAGATAAAGGCCAGCATTTCTGCCCAGAGCAGTTGGGTCACCTCGGGATATGCCGCCGCGACGTCGTCGCTTCGGTCACGCCCCACCGCTACCAGGCGGATGCGAAGGGTGTCGCTGCGGTGGAAACCCACCCGATAAATGTCCGCCGCCGCCGCTTCGATCCGGTCAACTGGAAGGCACCCAATCGCTGCAAGCACGCGATGGACATTCCGGCGATCTTCTCGTGTCCAGGGCCCGTTCAAGGTGCAAGGCTGATTTGTCTTAACCTCGCCAATTGCGATGTCGATCAGATCGTCGGACAGCGCGAGCCGCGCCACGTCGTCAGCCATGGTATCGTTCGGGTCATCGAACAGGCGCTCAGCACGAAACGGAAACCGAACTGCGAGCAGGTCGGCGTCCGTTCTCTGGCCGCCGCGCCTTTCCGAATGAACGACGAAGTTTTCGATCTGGAAGAAGCCATTCAAGCGAAAATACCAGTAAGCTACCTTCTCGGGATCAAGTTTCTCCGCCACGCGCCTTTCCGGCGCGCGGCTCATTCCGCCGCCTCCAGGTCAAGATCCTCGGCCGGCGCCAACGCCTCGGCAAGCAGCGCGTCGAGAAGGCGGCGGCGGGTGGCGTTGGTGGCGGCGAGGCTCGCCTCCAACCGGTCGCAGAGCATCATCAGTTCATCGACTTTGGCAACGATGCGGTGCTGCTCAGCGAGCGGTGGGAGGGGAATCAGGAGTGCTTCCAGTTTTCCCTTCGTAATGTGCTGAAGGCCAACCCCGCCGTGCGCTTTGGCAATCATTTCATCAAGGCGACCGTTGATGGCGAGACGCAAAAACGATGCAGTGAAAGCCTTCGTTTTGAAATCGCAGCGGAAGATGTGCTGGTTGAGAACCGCTGGTCCGCGATTCCAAATGAACGCACCAAACGACGTGCCGGGCGTGCCCGACCAGCTTATCAAGAACGAGCCGTCATCAATCAGCGACCGCTCATGGGTCATGTCGGGATCGCAAAAGTTGAAGGGTGCATCCAGATTGTTGAGGTTCTGAATGCGCACAATGCGCAAACCTGATTTTCTCCAATCAGTCGGCTTGAACGCCATGCCGTTTAAAAGATGCAGCGAGTTGCCTATTCGAATCCATTTCCAGCTGGCAGGCAGATCAAACGGGGCGGCCGGATCATTGGGTTTCTCGAAGCCTTTGGCGGGTTCGTCGTTCGGGTCTTGCGAAACGAGTTTGCCATGCACGGCGAGGTTGAGGATGGTCTGGCGCAATTGTCTGATCTGGTCGGGCCGTGCGGTCAGCGCCGGCAACGTGTCGAGGACGAAGCGGGAGTCAGCCTCAAAGGTTTCGGTATTAGGCGCGTCGAGGCGGGCCAGACTCGCCGTCGCCAACCGGTCGCGAACGATCTCGCGGTTGACCCTGGCCGCCTCCAACCGGTCGCAGAGCACCATCAGCTCATCGACTTTGGCGACGATGCGGTGCTGTTCGGCGAGGGGTGGGAGGCCGAAAGACAATCTCAGCAGAATTGTCTGATTCAAATTCTGCATTGTCGTGCCGACAGCTGAACCGCTGAGATAATCCCGACCAAATGGCGAGCCTATCAAAAGGACAAGAAAATTCGCAGAAATGAGCTTGGAGGGCCGAAGGATGAGGCTCCCGGTTCCACAAAGCCAACCCGCTTCGCGCTCCCCTACGATGGCACATCGGCCCATTTCACCGCGGCGCGCCACGATAACGTCGCCGGAGCGCAATTTGAACGAAGCAAGCTTCTCCAAGGTGAGCGCACCGACCGCCATTTTGTCGATCGGGACGATCTGTCCATCTTGAATCGACGCAGGATTGATCACGGGCGTTCCGCCAACACGATAGTCGCTTTGGTGCAGAGAACTTCCAAATGGGCCGGTTTGAAGCTCATTCAGAACTTGTCCGATCTTGGCCGGATGCCACTGTGCCGGGATACCAAACGCTAGATCACCTCGAACGGCGGGCTTCGCATCATTGAACTTTGAGATCTCCCCGGCCTTCACCAGACGGTCCTTCTCCTTCGCGATCCGCTTCAGCAATTCCGTTGCCGGTTCGTCATTCGGGTCCTGCGACACAAGTGTGCCACGCACGGCCAGATCGAGAATGAAGCGGCGCAAGCGGGCGATTGCGTCAGGCGCGTTGGCAATCGCCTCGTAATGCGCCAGCAGGCGTTCCGCTTTCATCGGGTCAGCGCCTCGGCGAGGATCGCCTTCAACTGGTCGCGATAGCTCACTGTCTCGGCCTCGGCGCGTGCGAGGTCGGTCAGCAGCGTGTGCGGGTCGCCGTGATCATCGGCGACAGTGTGCGGGTTCTTGATGTCGAGATTGTAGCCGCGCGCCTTTACCTCCTCGGCGGTGACACACCATGCCTGTGGCGTTTCCTCGCGGCCCTTGCGATCTTTGGCGCCCCACCAGTTGATGCAGCCCTGAAAATGCTCTAGCCGGATCGGCTTGGTCATTGAATAGGCTTTTTGGCCTTCCGGCACGCGGTGCTCGTAGAACCAGATTTCCTTGGTCGACGTTCCCTTCTCGAAGAACAGCAAGTTGGTGCCGATCGAGGCATAGGGCTTAAACACGGAATTGGGCAGGCGAACGATGGTGTGGAGGTTGCACTCCTCCATCAGATGTTCCTTAAGCCGCGTCTTGACGCCCTCGCCGAACAGCGTGCCATCCGGCAGCACCACGGCCGCGCGCCCGTCCGGTTTCAGCAGGCGCACAATTAGCGCGAGGAACAGATCGGCCGTTTCCTTAGTGCGGAAAGTCGGGAAGTTGTTCTCGATGCCATCTTCCTCGCGCCCGCCGAAGGGCGGATTGGTCACAACGATATCGACGCGTTCGTCCCTGCTCCACGAAATCAGCGGCCGGGCCAGCGTGTTGTCGTGGAGCACGAAGCTCGGATCCTCGATGCCGTGCAGCAGCATGTTGGTGACGCACAGCATGTGCGGCAGCTGCTTCTTCTCCACCGCGCGCAAGGCGCCCTGCATCGTCTCTCGCTGCTTGGGTGTGCGGACGTAGTTCTTTTCCATGTGATTGATGGCACAGGACAGGAAGCCGCCAGTGCCGCAGGCGGGATCAAACAGGATTTCGCCCAGATGCGGGTCGATGCGATCGACCATGAAGGCGGTAACGGCGCGCGGCGTGTAATATTCGCCAGCATTGCCTGCAGATTGCAGGTCGTTGAGGAGCTGCTCATAAAATTCGCCGAAGTGCCGCCTCTCGTCGAGATTGTTGAAATCGACCTGATTGATCTTGTTGACCACTTGGCGCAACAACTGGCCGGATTTCATATAGTTGTAGGCGTCTTCGAATACGTCGCGCACTACGCGGCGGCGGTCACCTTGCTTGACCGAAACCTGAAGACCTTTTAGCGCCGGAAATAGCTCGTCGTTGATGAAATCGAGCAGTGCCTGCCCTGTGATGCCCTCCGGGTCCGCTGCCCAGCTCCGCCACCTGAATTTCTCGGGTATCGGCGATTGGTAGCCGTCCCTGGTTAGTTCGAGTTCCTGATCCTGATCGTCGACGATCTTGAGGAAGAACATCCAGCAGAGCTGGCTGATGCGCTGCGCATCGCCATCGACGCCGACATCCTGGCGCATGATATCTTGAATGGATTTGACAGTGGTGCGGACGATCAAATCAGGTTCTCCTCAAGTTCCGCTTTTAGTTCGTGCATTATCCGCTCTAGCGGATCTCTGCTACCTGTCGGATACAGGGCCTTGTCCGCCAGTTTCGGAAATGTGTCGCTTCTCCAAAACTTTTTCGGTTCGAACCTAAATTTTGCGACCAGCCTTCGGCCAAAATCCATTTCCGAGTGCTGATATCGCCCTGGTGGTGAAACATCTGCAATCTCGGGGTATTCCCCGAGCAGGTAGCCTTCCTGAAAGTGTGGCCGCATAGCCGACGGTGGGCATGCGCTTGAGAGCCGGACGATCTGCATCGACGCTTCCGAACTCGCGGTGACTGCACCGCTAAAGTTTGGCGCACCGATCACCAAGACGAACGCATCCTCCGGCGAGTTGGATGTCGCAAATGACGCCGCGACTCTCAAGGACTGTGATACATCAAGCAACGGGGTCGCGCATACGTCGTAGTGCTGCAAGATTGACCAGCGCAGAAGTCGGTGTCGAGCTAGTCGATCTGCACCCAAAAGACCCTCTTCGGCATAGCGAGACGAGAGCTTCCCCTCGGCTATCCTTAAGGTTGCAAATCGGGCTCGAAGCGTATCACGCGATGGCACCTTTCCGGGACCATGCGACCGGAAGATTGTCGGTTTCATCGTCGACAGGCCAGCACTGGTCAGATGGTCGGCGCTCTGTCCTCTAAAAAGCAAAACGTGTTCTCGGTTTAGAAACTGCAGCGCTGCGACCTTCTGGGCCAGATCAACGTAGGAACTCACTTTGTGTCCGGGACTACGTCGAACGAGCGTATTTGAGGCTATTTCCGGTTCAGAGTTCCGATCAAACAAGCCCCAGACCGTCTGGCTACCAATTGTGTCCATCTGCTAGCTCACGGCCTCGTAGAGCGCGTCCTGCATATCGTTGACGGCCTTCTCGAAGCCCGCCTTACCTCCGAACGCCTTGATAAGTTGCACAACACTGCCCATAGCGTTGAAAGGTGTCACCTTCAGCACATTTGCGTCGTCGAGATTGAGCACGCCCTCGTCGCAATACTTTTCGAGCAAAGCATCGAGCACCGCGCGGGCCTGTGGCCCATATTTGGTGAACACGTCGCGCTTCTTCACATTCTCGGCCCGCTCACGGCGGGTTAGCGGCTTTTTGTCAAATGCGACGTGGCAGATTAGATCGAAGGGATCGAGGTTCTTGCCAAGCTCGTCAGCTACGGTGTCGAGCGGCAGCCCCTCGGCTTCCAGTTCCTCGATGATCGCCTGCTTACGCTCAGCCGATTTCCATCGCTTTAGGAAATCGTCCAGACTAGCGAAGCGCTTCTTCAGCGCCGTCTTGGTGAAGTCGCGCAGGGACTCGGTGACGAGCTTGCCGTTCTCGTCGAGATATTCAATTCGCTCCGCGAGGATGCGGGCGCCGACGCCATCGACATAAATCTTGCGGATCTGGCCACTGGCCGGCGGCGGCAGGCCCAGCTGATCGAGCACCGTTTCATCCGCGCCTGGTGTTGTTGGGCTTGTGTCGTCACCCTGCGGCGCGTCGTAGGGCGGCGTGATCGGATCGCCGTCGCCCGGCTCGTAAATTTGCACAGGATCGCCGTCGAAATCGGGATCGGCGAAATGGCTAGTCGCGCCGCGAAAGTCGATCAGCGTGAAGAAGAACTTCTTGGTGTCCTCATGGACGCGCGTGCCGCGCCCGACGATCTGCTTGAACTCGGTCATCGAACCGACCGCGCGATCGAGCACGATCAGCCGGCAGGTCTGCGCATCTACGCCAGTGGACAGAAGCCGAGAGGTTGTCACCAGCACGGGAAATTTCGATTCCGGGTCGATGAAGTTTCCGAGCTGGTCCTGGCCTTCCTTGTCACTGCCGGTGATGCGCATTACGTAGCGCAGGTTCTCGGCGACCAGATCGGGGTTCTCGTTGACGAGCGCCTGCCGCATCCGTGCCGCGTGCTCCTCATCGACGCAGAACACGATGGTCTTCTGGAAGCGGTCGCCGCTTCCCTTCAGAAACTCGGTGACCTTTTTCGCGGTCAGCACCGTGCGTTCGTCGAGCACGATGTGCCGGTCGAAATCCTTGGCGTTGTAGATGCGGTCGTCGACCTCGTTGCCGTCGCGGTCGAGCTGGCCCTTTTCCGGACGATAGCCTTCCACATCGCGGTCGATATGAACCTTGATGACCTTATAGGGCGCGAGGAAGCCGTCGCTGATGCCCTGCTTCAGCGAATAGGTGAAAACCGGCTCGCCGAAGTAGTCTGTGTTGGATGCGTATTCGGTTTCCTTCGGCGTAGCAGTGAGGCCGATCTGCGTCGCGCCCGAGAAATGGTCAAGGATTTCCCGCCACGTCGAGTCTTCTGCCGCGCTGCCGCGATGGCATTCGTCGATCACGATCAGATCGAAGAAGCTGGGCGAGAACTCGCGGTAGAGCTTCTGCCGCTCCTCCGGACCGGTGATCGCCTGATAGAGGCCGAGATAGACCTCGAAGGCGGTGTCGATCCGTCGCTTCCTGTCAAGCGCCAGCGTCAGATCGACCGTCGTGCCGTCCTGCCGTTCGATCGTATTGGCATTGGTGGAGAGTTTCGCCATCGCCGCCCCAAACGGGCGGAAATCATTCACCATCGTCTGGTTGATCAGCACGTTACGATCGGCGAGGAAAAGGATGCGCTTCTTGCGGCCCGCCTTCCACAGCCGCCAGATAATTTGAAACGCCGTGTATGTCTTGCCCGTGCCGGTCGCCATAACCAGCAGAACTCGGTCACGGCCCTTGGCAATGGCCTCGACCGCGGCGTTGACGGCGTTAACCTGATAATAGCGCGGGGACTTGCCGCTGCCGTCGTCGAAATAGTCCTGAAGCAGGATCTCTTCGGCCTCAGCGTCGAGGCCCTTCCAAGCGCGATAGCGCGCCCACAGATCAGCTGGCGACGGGAAATTGTCGAGGCCGAGATTCGTTTCGATCGGAACGCTGAGGCCGGTGCGGTCGTGAAAGACGAAGCCGTCGCCATTTGAAGAAAACACGAAAGGAATATCCAACGTCGCTGCATAGTCGAGGCCCTGCTGGATACCGTCGCCGACGTTATGATTGTTATCCTTGGCCTCGATCAGCGCGATTGGAATATTCGGCTTGTAGCAGAGAACGAAATCAGCCTTCTTCGCCTTGCCGCGCGTCACTAGCTTGCCGCGCACGATAATCCGGCCTTTGGTGAAATAGACTTCCTCTCGAACCTGCACCATCTCGTTCCATCCGGCGCGCTTGACGGCAGGCAGGATGAACTTCGTGCAGATATCGCGCTCGGTAAGACTACCCTTGTCCACTAGCTGCGCCCCCCTTTGGTCGGTCTAGGGGGTTAATACAAACGAATCAACAGTTTATTGCCGGTCCGCATGTTGAGGCAAAGATCGATGCTCTTTCCGTTCCCAACTCTCGATAAGAAACAAGGCAAGTGAACTAGCCGCATTGATAGCAAGGCGTGCGATCCGCCCGTCGATACGGCGGAAGCCTTTCTCTCGCCCATGGGCATCACCAGCGTGCGTTCGCAGCGCGCCGATCCCTTTGGCAACAGAAGTTAAGCCACTGAGCGTTTGCCTGATATCGGCTTCGATCTCCTGCGGGAGGTCTGAGCGACCTGGAGACAGCCCCAACGGCTCCTGCACAGCGCGGATCAGGCCATCGATGTCCTTTTTCTGGGGGAGCGGCAATCTGAGTTCTATGAGAATCGATCGGCATACGGCTTCAATAAGTGAACACGCGGCCGTCACTGCATCCTCTGGATCGTCTTCCAGATTCGGAAGAGCGCGTGCAATCTCCATCTGAACGGTGTCGAAGTCTAACGTCGCCACTTTCTGAATGAATGGTTCGACGATCCCGCCGGCACCCTGGCGCTCTGTCAGAAGCGCCTTTCCGCCAACAATGACAACGGACAACCCATCCGAGACAAGCGCCTTATTGATGTGCTCGCGGACTGAAATTGCCTTGGTGGGTTCCGCAATATAATCGCGAGGATCACAAACCCTCTCGATCACGCGGGTGATATACATTCCACCGTTGCCGTCGAAATGATTGGCGATCCGACGCAGAAAGTCCGTCGTCGCCGGCACCCGCGAACTGACGCCAATGCGCATATCCAGGCCGCAGTCTAGGAAAAACTGCTCAATCTTCGGCCCTGAGCGATAGATCCCGATTGCGGGCGTGGTGTCGTTGCCGGCGCCGCCCGTGATGGTGTCGACCAGTGCTTTGATGACAAAAGGTGAAAATTTTTCGGTCATGGCTTGGCCGCGGTTAGAGAAGGGAAGGTCATTTTTCAAGCAGTCGCCGCGTGGATTGCCGTAGGATCTTTTCTTCTATCCTAATCGCCATAGCGATACGAATATCCCCCGCCATCGCCTGCCCCGTAGCTAGATTCAAGAAAGGGCGTCACCACTCCTTAGGCAACACTAGAACGACTCGTATACCGCCTGATACCTCGGTGCTTTACAGTGCACCAATGGGCCAATAGCTTTGAAACCAATGCTCATGAGGCAGGGAATGCTTTATGGCACTAACAGGGGAAGGTGCTGCCATCGCCTCAAACTACAGCGCTACCGGGCCCATGCTCGGCTATCTCTATCAGTGCCGTGAGGCGCTGCTGCTTGCGATCATTAAAACCAAATCGCAGCCTAGCCTTTCGGTTTCTGTCGAGCGTTTCGATGACGTGGCTTTCGAACAGGATGGCACCGCATTGCAGCAACTGCAGCTGAAGCATCATGTCGAGGCAGCTAGCCTCACGGACATGAGCGTTGCTCTATGGAAAACGCTTAGAATTTGGAGCGAACAGACCTCGGAAAATCTCAACCTGCCGTTCGAGCGTCAGTTTACAATCATTACGACCGCGCAGGCGCCTGTGGGATCCGCCGCAGAGCTGCTTCGCTCGGTGCGCCCATATGAAGATGCCGAGAGCAAGGCGCTGGCGCTTCTTTGCGCCGCCGCAGCCAACTCGACCAACCAGGAGTCAGCCGCCGGCCGAAAAGCTTTTCTTGCGCTGTCGGAGAAAGACCAGCGCAATCTTATCGCTGCGATTCAGATCCACGACGACGCGCCGAACATCATCGATTCACGGTCCGAGATCGAGGAGATGCTGATTTTCGCAGCACCCGATGGCAAGATTACCCATCTCGTCGATCATCTCGAAGGCTGGTGGTTCGCACAGGTCGTGAACTGCCTCAGCAGTTCGGAGTCGCAAGCGATCTCGTTACTTGCGCTGCGCACAAAGATCGACGAAATCGCCAGCGCATTTCGCGCAAGCGAGCTTCTGATCAGTCCTGACGCGCTGACGGTCTCGACAGAGGATCTTTCCGCCTCGGATAACCGCATCTTCGTCAATCAAATGCGGTGCGTCGATGTGGCGGAAGAATCGGTGAAGCTGGCGAAGCTTGACTTTTATCGAGCCACCGCCCAGCGCTCGACCTGGGCGCGCGAGAACGCTTTGCTCGACGGGGAAGCGGCACGCTACGATGCCGATCTGGTCGAGCGGTGGACGCGCGAGCGATTGGCGCGCGAAAGTAGTGCAAAGCCGCTCAGCGACGACGACAAAAAGGCGTTCGGGCGCGGCCTCTTCCATTGGGCGAGCCGCACGCAGCTCCCGTTTCGGAACCGCCATGAACAATGGTTGTGCTCGGGCTCCTACCAGATTCTCGCAGACGGCGTGACAGTGGGATGGCATCCTGATCACAGCACGATGTTCGGCATGCCAGCTAAGGTCAAAGCCGCATGAGCCTGCCCGTCTGGGACCAGCGGCCGCGAGAGGAGGCGAATCTTTTCAATCCCGCCTTCTGTGCGGTAGTCCTAAGCGAATTCGTAAAGGAATTTCAGAAGGCGAAGGGAAGCGCGTGTCCATATGCTCTGCTGTTCTGCGCACTGCCAGTCTCCTTACATGGCAAAACCAGACGGGCTCTGCCGAGCACGACCCTCACGTCACTGTATTCGTGGCGAGAGCGCAACCCGGAGGTGCTCGTGGGGTTTGCCGAGCGCACGCGGTCGTTGCGCCCGATCGTCCAGGAGGCGCTGCGCTTTGCCATCGACCGGACGGCGCTTGCGTTTGCTGATGATGGCGGCGTTGTCCTCGGAGCAAAGCCGCTAGCCGTCGGTAGGAAGTTCGAAGACGGGATTACCGAGGACTTTCGCGACTGCGTGACTACGGCCCGCATGCTCGGCCGATGGCTGGCCAAGGCGGGGACGACTTCGACCATTATGGCAGCTTGGGGCGTCAAACCGTGAGTATTAGCATAGGCGCGATTGTGCTCTATTCGCATAGTGGGGAGCAGCGCGAACTCGCGTTCAAGAGCGGCGGTCTCAACGTCATCACGGGTGATTCCAAGACCGGCAAATCAGCGATTATCGACATAATCGACTATTGCCTTGGTCGTAGCAGCTGCAATGTAGCGGAGGGAGTCATCCGCCGCAGCGTGTCGTGGTTCGCCGTGCGCCTGCTAAGCGGCGGCGACGAGCTGTTCATCGCGCGCCGCAATCCTGGTCCAGGAACCGATACCGGCGGTGAGATCTATGTCCGGCGTGGGCGGTTCGATGCGCCGCCCGGTTTCGAAGAGCTTGACCGCAACATGGTTGAACCCGAGCTGATCTCACTCCTGTCGCGATACCTCGGTATCTCGGAGAACGAGCACCGCCCGCAGACTGGGACGCGGCTGCCGCTCCAGGCATCGATTCGCCACGCGCTGTTTCTGTGCTTTCAGAAGCAGGACGAAATCGACAACCGCGACCGTCTTTTCCATCGACAGGGCGACCAATTTATCCCGCAGGCGATTAAGGACACGATCCCCTATTTCATTGGCGCGGTCGACGAGAATCACTTTTTGCGGCAGCATGAGCTCGACACGGCTCGGGACGCGTTGCGCGAACTGGAGCTACGCGCGCAACGTCAGAACGAACAACGCACTGTCGACATTGGCCGAATCCGGCGGCTGGTGACGGACAGCAAGCGTGTGGGTCTGATTGCTGCGGACTATGAACCGGTCGAGACTGACGTCGCCCTGGATGTTCTTGATCGCACGGCCCGCACCGATCTCACCACGAACGCTCCGTTGCCAGACTTCGGAGAATCTATAAACCGGCTGCGGGGCGAGCAGGCATCGCTACGGAACGGACTGGAACGCGTAAACGAAGAGATGCGCGCCTCGCGGCTCATGCTGTCTGAGCAGAGCGCCTATTCCCGAGAAGGTCACGAACAGCGAGCACGGCTGAGTTCGATTGGCCTGTTCAAGGTTGATGCAGACGGGCATCACTGTCCGCTTTGCGATTCCGCCCTCGCCATTCCGACGCCGGCAGTAGAGCAAGTCGCCGACGCGCTACGGGCGGTAACTGATCAGCTCGCCGCCGTTGAAACCGAGCAGCCGCATCTTCAACGCCACATCGAAGCTCTCGAACAACGTCGCGGCACGCTTGAACGCGATCTCGTGGAGGCACAAAACGCTCTATCCCGCCTGATTTCAGATGATGCTCGCGCGAAAGCTCAACAGGATCTACTCGTAGATCAAGCCCGTGTAGTAGGCCGGATCGGCGCCTTTCTTGAAGCGGTTCGTCCGAGTCACAGCGAGGCCGACTTCGCGCCGACGATTGAGGCAGCCAAGCGGCGGGTGGAAACGCTCGAGGCGGCGGTGAATGCCGAGGACGTGGCGCAGCGGCTCGATACTTATCTGAACATCATCAGCAAGCAGATGTCGCGGTTCGCGGATTCTCTGGATCTAGAGCATAGTGGCAGCGAGCTGCGCCTTGACCTCAAGAAGCTCACGGTGGTCGCAGACACGCTGGATGGCCCAATCCCGCTTAACCGTATGGGCAGTGGCGAGAACTGGGTCGGCTACCACGTTCTCACCTACCTGGCGCTTCACTGGTGGTTTCGCAAGCGGGAGCGGCCAGTGCCCGCGACACTCATCTTCGACCAACCATCACAGGCGCATTATCCCGCTGAGAGAGACCAGGATGGGAGTCTTGATCCGCTAGATGACAAGGACCGACACGCGGTCCAGGCACTCTTCGAGTTGATGCACCGGGCCTGCCAAGAGATCGAGGGACTACAACTGATTGTTCTCGATCATGCCCATCTTGCGGACGACTGGTTCGACGCCTCGATCGTCGAGGAATGGCGACGCGGGGCTGCTCTCATTCCTCCTGACTGGGATATCCGCCGCTAATGTTGGATGGCATTGTGGCTGAGCAGGTTTCCCTCAGGCTTCCCCCTCTTGTCTCGCCAAGCGAAGCCTTATTCTGGGTTTACGCCAAGAGCGAAGAACCTCCGCGACTTGCGGCGCAATGAAAGCCCGCGCCTCCTCACGCGTCATCATTTTGGCCCACAGGAGCTCGTCGTAGTCGGTCATAGCGTGCCGGATATATTTCTGCAGTTCGATACCGACTGCGGCACCTAATTTGCGTCCTTTCCAATGGCGGGCGCTTACCCGCGCCGCTATGGTGAGACACGTCTTCTTCGGACAACCTGGATGATGAATACGCATATGTCGCATCACATCATCGAAAGAGAAGATGCCGGGGGAATTTGGCTTTTGCGGGTCTGACATTGTCGATCACTTGCAAATTCATTGACCGCGTCGGCGGGGGCGCCGGCAGGTGCGATGGGCCGAATAGCGGTGGCTGGGGCGGAGATTTGAGCTAGGTCTGGAATATCTGCCTTAGCTTCTGCACCCTTTCGAGCGTGGGGGCCGGATCGGAATCCCACGACGCGAGTCTGATCACGTCGAGCCAAAAACGTTCGTTAGAGGTGATGTCGCGGTCGCGGATGTGGGCCACTTGGCGCCAGCCTTCGGCGGAGAAGTCTTGCTCGCTGCTCATTTGCCGAAGACCCCACGAATGGCGGACCGCGCCTTCGAGGTAAGGCTCGGATTCGTGTGATCTGACGCGCGGCGGATCTCCTCGAGCCAGGCCACTTCGTTTTCGGTAACCAGCGTCCCGAATATCTGCCTGACGGCAAGATCGGTGGTGTCTCCACCGAGTTGTTCGATCGCCAGCATAAATAGCATCACTGGATCGCACTCGAGGGCCTTTGCCAGAGCGGCGACCCTGTCGAGCGGCAGCTTGGCCGTTCCAGCTTTAATCATGGCGAGCATATTGGGGTTCACGAATCCGGCTTCACTCGCGATCGCGATCTGGGTCTTCTTCGGGCGCAGCTCCAGGACGCGCTTCTCAAGATACTTGGCGAGCCTGGTGCCCGCATACGGTTTCCCCTGATGGCTACTCATCGTCACTTCCTCTGAAATCGCAGCTTCGATGTGCTGCTAATTTCTTTATAGCGACGGCCTGATGGGGATTTCTTGGGAACTACAGACGCTCGAGAGCCGCCTTGAGATCAGTGCGTTGGAGTTCGACAGAAGCTGCCAAAACCGAACAATGGAGCGCGTAGGCTGGCGCCCGCGAACGAGAACACAGCCGGAACATCTGGTGTGATTTTCGGTGTGACTTTCGGCCACCAAAGGCACACCGAGACACCATTTGTTCCCATTTCGCCGATTTCGGCGAATTCGCCTCTTGCTTCTGAACCCTTGAGAATATAGGGCTTTCCGCGGTCCGGAGTGTAGCGCAGCCCGGTAGCGCACTTGACTGGGGGTCAAGGGGTCGTCGGTTCGAATCCGGCCACTCCGACCATTTAAATCCTTGAAATCCCCCGCGAAGGCGGCACGAACCGTGCGGCGAGTTTATGACCGCTGCCTAGGCCGCATGCGCCGCCAACATGCGGCGCGCGCTTTCCTCGTCGGTGATCAGGATGGTCGGCGCAATCAGATGCATGGCGCCGAGCAGCGCTTGCGTCTTCTCCGCGCCGCCGGAGGTGAGGATGCGGATCGGCGCCTTGCGCAGGCGGTCGACATCCACCGACATCACATGGCTGTTGACGGGATGGTCGACCAGGTCGCCGTTGCGGTTGAAGAAATGGAACAGAAGATCGCCGACCGCGCCGCGCGCCAGCAGGGCCTCGCGGTCCGCTTCCTTGAGGAAGCCGCCGCGCGAGAAGGTGGTGGCCGAAGCGATGCCGCCAACGCTCAGCAAAACGGCATCGAGCGCATCGGCCATTTCAAAAATCTCCTGCAGGCCGCAGCGCTCGACCAGAGCGATCTTGGTCTCGACGCTGTCGACGACGGCCGGCGTCGGCATCAGATAGCCGTCGCCCTGGAAGATCTGGGCGAAGCGCCAGGCGAATTCGGCCGGGTTGACCCGGCGCGCGACGCCGACACCGCCAAGCAGCGAAATCACCTTGAAATCGGACAGCGACTTGGCGCTGATGAACGGCAAGGTGTTGAACAGCGTCACGCCCCAGCCGACACCGACCTGCATGCCGGATTTCATCGCGTCGGACAGGAACATGCCGGTCTTGGCGGCGATCGCCGGGATCGGATCGGCGTTGGGGTCGCTCAGAGGCGCCACCAGCGCCTGCTGCAGGCCGAAGGTCCTTTCCAGCGCGCGTTCCAGCCGCACGATCTCCAGAAGCTCGCTCTCGATGGTGATCTTCACCTCGTTGCGCGCCCTCGCCTCCGCCAGCATGCGCACGATGGTGACGCGGCCGACGCCCAACACGTCGGCGATCTCGTTCTGCGTCATCTGCTCGACGAAATACATCCAGGCGGCGCGGATCCTGAGGCGGTCGGTCCGGCTCTCATTGACGATCTGCTCGGATGCCTCCGCCCTGCCGTTTTCAGGTTCGCCCTGCCGTCGCCTGCCCAACTTCCCCTCCCAACCCGGCGATGACGCTGCCCTCGCCGATTCTGCATGCTGGTTAAATATCGCCTATTGATCTACCAATCGATACGAACAATCTAGAGAGGGCGACTGGCGCCCCCGAGCCGTGATCGGCTTCAGCATTTCGAGGCGATTGGCGATGCTGCGACAAATATCCGAAGATGTCCGCGCCAACCTGAAGGACCGGCTTCGGGAGCTGCGCGACGCCATCCGCCAGAGCCGCCACGACAGCGCCGGCGAGCCACCGCCCGAAATAGCCAATCTGCCGCCGTTTCCGGGCAAGAGCCTGCTCGGCCACGCCGCAAGCGCCGTCGACGAAGCGCTGACGATCGCGGAATCCTTCATTCCGCATTCCCGGCCGCTCAAGGTCGACGGCACGATGGTCAAAAGCCTGCGAACCTATTTCCCGGAAGGCGACGAAGACCGGCAGATCGGCGGCGAACGACAGTTCAGGCGCGACATGTATTATCTGACCCGTGCGGTCCTCGCCGGCTACGGCGTCGACAATCCGCGCGTTCACGAGGCAAGTTTTTCCGCCGTCCACACGGCGATGCGCAAGCGCCACGCCGATCTTCTGGCCGGCGCGACGGCCGATGGGGCATCCACCGATCAGGTCGCCGCGGCTTGCGCGGCTCTCCTCGTCGAATGCCTCAACCACCGCCCGGTTCAGCCCGGCGAGACCGGGACGGGCCCGGCGATAGCCGGCGACCGGTCTCTCGACATCAGATGCCTGGCGCCCGTGGTGCTTGCCTGCGGACTGGCGACGAAGGCCGATGGCGGCACGCCAGAGCCCGACATTCTCGAGATCGCGGTGCTGGCGGCCGAGGTGCGGGAGGATCGCATCCGGCAGGCCTGTGCCCAGGCGAACGCGGTGCAGGAACTGACGCCGGTTCTCGCCACCCTGCTTGCGCATCTGACGTAACCGCCGCGAGGGATCCGCTATCGCTCGGCCGTCATGGCCGCGATGGTCTTCTTGGCTCGCTGGATCGAGGCAGGGCTCATGCTGAGCTCGGTCAGGCCCATATTGATGAAGGCCGGGATCAGATCCGGACGACCGGCGGCCTCGCCGCACATGCCCACCATGATGCCGGCGGCGACGCCTGCCCTGGCTGTCAGCTCGATCGCCGACATCACCGCCGGATTGGTGACGTCATTGAGCTTGGCGACCGTCGGATTGAGGCGGTCTGCGGCCATGATGTACTGCGTCAGATCGTTTGTGCCGATCGAGAAGAAGGCCACTTCCTTCGCAAGCGTCGGCGCGATCAGCACGGCGGCCGGCGTCTCGATCATCACGCCGAGATCGAAGCCCGCGTGCGGCACGCCTTCGGCCTTCAATTCGGCCGCGCATTCATTGACCAGCGCGCGGGTGCGCGTGACCTCGGCAATCTCCGAGACCATCGGCAGCATGACCTTGATGTTGCCATGGACGGCGGCCCGGAGCAGGGCACGCAGTTGCTTTTTGAAGATGTCGGGACGGTCGAGGCACATGCGGATGCCGCGCCAGCCGAGGAAGGGATTTTCCTCGTCAGGAAAATCGATGCCGGCGATCGGCTTGTCGCCGCCGATGTCGAGCGTGCGCACGATCACCGGATGCGGCGCAAAGGCCTTGGCCAAAGCGCTATAGGTCTCGGCCTGCATGTCTTCCGACGGCAGGTGCATATGGCGCATGAAGAGCAGCTCGGTGCGGAACAGCCCGACGCCCATGGCGCCGGCTTCCTGCGCCGCCTCGATCTCCTCCAGCGACCCGATATTGGCCGCGACCTCTATCACGGTGCCGTCGGCGCGGGTCGGGGTCACGCTCTTGAACACCTTGAGGCCCGCGCGCTCTTGCGCCGCCGCCTCGACCCGCCGGGTGAAATCCGCCCGCGCGGCCTCATCCGGATCGACGATCACATGGCCGGCATTGCCGTCGATCGCCACCTCCCTGGCGGTGCGCAGTTCGTTGACCCTATCGCCGAGACCCAGCACCGCCGGGATGCCGTGCGAGCGGGCGATGATGGCGATGTGCGAAGTGGCACCGCCATGACCGCAGACCACGCCGCCGATGCGCTTCAGCGGCGCGCGCGCCAGGTCCCAGGCGCCGATGTCGTCGGCAATCAGGATCGCGCCTTGTGGAATGGTCTCCAGGCTGACCTCGTCCTGGCCGAGCAGCATCAGGCAGATCTGCCTGCCGACGGCATGGACATCGTCGGCCCGCGCGTTGAGATAATGGTCGTCGACGGCGCTGAAATCGGCGGCGATCGTAGAGGCTGCGCCGATAACGGCCGACACGGCGTCGTCGCCCTCCTTGATGAGCTTTTCGACTTCGTCGGTCAGGCTGTCGTCGGCGGCGATGTCGCGCAGCGCCGCGACGATGCCACGGTCACCGGCAGAGAGATTGCTCTCGGCCAGCGTGCGATCCATGCGCGCCTGGACGGCGGCGACAGCGCCTCGGAAGCGCTTGAGCTCGCCCTCGATCTCATCGGCCTGCAGGCGCCTTCCCGGCCCCGCGATCTCCGGTGGAAAATGGGCAAAAGCCGGCCCGATGGCGACGCCCTCACTGGCGGCGACGCCCTGGAGTTTCAGTGTCCCATCCGCCGGTACGACAACCGGCGGGGCGGCACCCGAAGCGGGCGCGGCGGCTGCGGCCTCCGGGCCAGCTTCGTCCGCCTCGTTCCCATCGTCGAGGCCGGCACGCGGGTTCTCCAGATAGCCGATCAGCGCCTCGATCGCCTCGATGGCGTCGGCGCCGTTGGCGCGCACGGTGACTTCCTGGTTTTCCTTGACCGCCAGCAACATCAGCTTGACCGAGCTCTTGGCGCTGACCGCCTTGCCGTCCTTGACCAGCTCGACATCGGATTCGAAACCCTTGGCGAGTTTCACGAACCGCGTTGCGGGACGGGCGTGCAAACCTTCATGCACTCTGACGATGGTCGAGCGTTCCATGGCGATACTCTAGAGCTTTTCGCCGTTTCACAGAAACGGCAAACCGCTCTATCCCTTTGTTTTGACGCAATTCCAGACGGAAAACCGCTTCACATTTTTCCTGGAATTGTTCCTGCTTATGACGCCGTCTCTGGACGGCAAATCTATCAGGCGACGATAGTGATGACGGCGCCCGGAGTCAGGGCAGCCACGAGCGCACCGGTATCGACCTCGGATGCGCAGACCTCACCGGGCCTCTCGGCCTCGGCGGCGCCATTGAAAGAGATGACGACATGGCCCATTTCGCGGACCTTGCTCCAGGCCGTCTCGCCTACCGCCGTTATCGTCGCCGAAAGCGGTCCGAGTGTGATCGACGCACCCTTGCGTGGCCCGTCGTCGCTTGGGCCCACTTCCGTCTGGTGCAGCACGGAGACTTCGGCGAGTTCGGGAGGCGAGCCATCCGCGAACAGGATGACCACGCCGCCCTCGGCGAGGTCCGCCACTTCGGGTCCTATTGCCGTGACCCGTGTCTTGAGAAGAACCGACATATGGCGAACCTCGTTGTTACGCGTTCTTTAGAAAACGATCAGGGAGACGACCCATGCGATCAGCACGGAGACCGGGCCCATGATCTGGCGGCTGATGAGCACCGCCGGCACGCCGATTTCGATCGTCTTCGGCTTGGCCTCACCGAGCGCCAGACCGACGGGGACGAAATCGCAGCCCACCTGGGTGTTGTAGGCAAACAGCGCCGGCAGAGCCATTGCGGGCGAGATGGTGCCGTTGGCGATCTGCGGGCCGATGATGGCAACGCCAATGACCTGCGCGATGACCGCGCCTGGCCCCAGGATGGGCGACAGGAACGGCAGGCCGCAGATGGCCGAGATCACCAGCAGGCCGACGATGTTGTTGGCCAGCGGACCCATCGGCTGCGCCAGCACGTCGCCGATGCCGGTATAGAGGATCAGACCGATGAGCATGGTCACGAAGGCCATGAAGGGCAGCACGTTGCGGATCACCTGATCGATGGTGCGGCGGCCGGCATTGAAGAAGATACCGACGACACGGCCCATGACGCGGCCGATCGAGCTGATCAGGCCGATAAGGCCGCCTTCGCTCGGCAGCGGCTGTGGCGCCGCGGCTGCAGTGTTGTTGCTTGAATTCATCGATGCTGCTCCCCCCGCAGTGGTGACCGCTTCGGATCCGTCCGCCATTGTGACGTTGGCCGGCTTCACGCCCGAAACGTAGATGTCTTCCGTGATGAACTGGGCGAGCGGACCCGCCTGGCCGACCGGCGTCAGGTTGACGGTCGGGATACGCTTGCGCGGATAGACGCCGCAGCGCGCGGTGCCGCCGCAATCGACGACGACGACCGCCATCTCGCTTTCGATCGGCGGCGCCTTGAAGCCATCGACGGCCTCGGCGCCGGTCATGTCGGCGATCAACTTCGCCACCGGATGAATGCCGCCGCCGGTCACCGACACGACCTTGCTGCGCTGTTCGGTCGGCTCGATGACCAATGGGCCACCCCAACCGGTGGAACCCCTGGAGATCTTTACTGCCTTGTATGTCTTGGCCATGGTGTCCTCCCCGCCCCTAGAGCTCGACGCCCTGGCGGCGTGCCATGATTGCCGTGATGCGCTCGGTCAGCATGCCCTTCAGCAGGATGACGACAAGGCCGACGATGGCGTACCAGATGGCCACCTTGACGTGATAGCCGCCGGCGACGACGCCGCGCTTTTCGAGGTCGAGCAGCGCGACCAGCATGCCGCCCCAGACGAAGTATTCACCTGGGTTGATATGCGGGAAGAGGCCGAGCGGCGGATGCACGTAGGACACGGCCGCGTCGTAGAAGGCCGGCTTGTGCTTTTCTTCCAGGAACGAGCCAAAGGTGTAAGCCATCGGGTTGGTCAGGAAGAACACCGCCAGCACAGGCAGCACGGTGTAGCGGGTGAGCGCGATACGCCCGGCGCCTCGCGCCAAACCATGGACGCGCTCCTCGCCGACCAGCTCGGTGATGGCGTAGAAGGCGGTCATCAGCACGACCAATGTCGGGATGATGCCGGTGACGAAGCCGGCGAACACTTCGCCGCCCTTCTGGAAGATGCCGATGAAGTATTTGCCGATGGCGGTCAGCCAGCCAAGCTGCTCTTCCTGCTGCACGTTTTTCAGCTGTTCCTTCAGCTGGTCGGCGGTGACCGGCGCGTTGTCGGTCGTGGCCTGCGCCAGGACCACGAGATGGTCGGTGGCGTGCTCGACGCCGAGCTTGCCGTGCCAGGCAGCATCGGAGACCATGGTGCCAGCGACATGCAAATTATGCACCGCCAAGTCGGCATGCTGCGCCAATAACGAAATTACAGACATTTCTCCTCCTTATGACCCCTGCCGGTCACATTCCCAGCCGGCTGCCGGCGTCGTTTAAGCCCTTGCTGCGTTCAAGCCGGACAGGCCCGGCTTCTTCCCCGGCTCCGACCGCGCGCGGTCGATCTGCTCGATCGCGCGTTTCACGGCCTCGGCCACACCGGGTTCCCCCTCCCCCATGATCGCAGGGTTGGACCGGAGTCGATCGAGGGGGATGCCCTCGAATTCTTCATGTCGTTTGAACTTGGTCAGCACCGAGCGGCCGCTCATGACCATCATGCGGCGCACGATCAGATCTGGGGTGACCACGACCAGCGCGATGGTGCCTTTGGCCAGCCGGCCGCGAAAATTGCCGGCGCCGACGAAGCCGTCCTTGTACTGGCTGGTGACACCTTTGAAGACGTCCGAATAATGCCGCATCTGCAGCCAGACGCCGAGCGATTGCAACGCCCAGACAACAAACAGCAGAAGCAGCGCCCACTGCCAGATCGCCATTTCGGTTTCCTCCCGAGTCTCTTCCTCCGGCGCATATTGAACGGAGACGAGATGACCCGAAAGTGAGAACATTTGTTTCCTGGAATGTCAACATGTATTATATTAGCCGCCATAACGCTCCACAGGCGCCTGGCCGATTTCGGCATCGGCAGTGCCTGTGCTAGCCTGTCGTCAAACGGGAAATGAGACATGGACCTGCCTTTCAGGCACGAATTGGCGCTTATGCCGGACCTGCGACACCGGCTGCGGCAGCTGCGCTGGTTTCGCGCCACTTTCCGCAGCAGCGCCAAGGTGGTGTCGGAAACATTCGGCGTGCGCTTCGAGATCGACGAGGCCAAGCTGACGCGCGCCTTTCTCGACTGGATCGAGGTGATGGAAGCGCAGAAACGATTCGCCGATGTCGACCGCGCCGACTTCATCGTCTTCGCCGCCGGGCTGGTGCTGCGCGAGTTGATCCGGCAGGCGCCGGCCCGCGAAATCTCCGGCCTCACCGAAATGATCGAGACGGAGGCCAATGCCGGCACAGCCGAAATCGTGCGCTTCTGGCCGGAGGGTTTTCTCTATACCAACTACTGCGTGTCGGCGATCCTGGCGGTGCACGAGCAGGAGTTCGGCACGGCGCCCAGCATCGACAAATGCGCCGACGACCTGCGCACCTGGTGGTCCTATCGCGAGAACGCGACGGAAATGCCCGCTTATGCCGTGGCGTTTCTCGATCGCTTCCTTGGCGCCGAGCCCAACTGGATCACGCCAGACCGCGCCCAGTCGCGCCAGGCCATGCAACGCGCGCTTGGATCCTCGCCGGTCAGCGAGGCGCTGCGTCAGCTTTGATGGTTGGCCGCCTTACTATTGAACATCTGACTTTTTATCGATAGCGATGTGCAACATTGATATCGAAGCCAGGAGAGGCGTGTGGCGCGATCCAGACTGATGATTTTCGACTGCGACGGCGTCCTCGTCGACAGCGAGCCGCTGGCCGCCAGGGCTTATGAGCGCGTCTACGAGAAGCATGGCATGCCCGGCGTGCATGGCGGCATCATCGCGCAATGCATCGGCATGAAGCAGTCCGACATCATCGTCAAGATCAGGGAGCTCACCGGCCATCAGTTCCCGTCCGCCGCCGATGGCGACATCTGGGCCGAGACCAAGCTGCTCTTTTCCGAGGAGCTGAAGCCGACGCAGGGGATCGTGCCATTCCTCGACGCGCTTGCCGGCGACCGCTGCGTTGCCTCGTCATCCTCGGTCGAGCGTATCAACCACAGCCTGTCGGTGACTGGCCTGTCGCGCTTCTTCGGCGAAGCGATCTTCTCCTCCTCGATGGTAAAGAACGGCAAGCCGGCGCCCGACATCTTCCTGTTCGCCGCCGAAAAGATGGGCGCAAAGCCGGCCGACTGCATCGTCGTTGAGGATTCGCCTTTTGGCGTCCAAGGCGCGGTCGCGGCGGGCATGATCGCCATCGGCTATACCGGCGGCGACCACACCTATCCCGAACATGGCGCGCGGCTGAAGGCTGCCGGCGCGGATTTCGTCTGCGCCGACTGGCATGAGATCAGCCGGCAGTTGTCCGGGCTCGGCGTGCCGGCCTGAGCCAACTCTTTGTTGGAGCATGATCTTCTCCGAAAACCGGTTCCCACTTTTCGCTAACGCGGTCCTCCGGTTCGGGATCATGCTCTAGCGGAGACTGGGGAATCGACGCCGGGTCCACTCACCGGGCGGGACCAATCCCCCCACACGGAAGTTGAAGGACAGGACCCTCGTCGCATCGGTGTCGACCTCGCACCGGAAGCTCAGGTCGAACCATTGGGTTGTCGTGCTGAAGGCGGCCTGCGGAGGGTTAAGAACATTGCCCTGCTTCAGCGGAATAGTCGGCAGCCATTTGGGAGAATAATCGGCGCTTTGCAATTCCTGGTTCAGAACGTTGGCGCAGAGATTGGCAACACGCTGATCGCGCGGCACGCTCTCCATTGAGCTCGCGGCGAACGCGTTGCCGGTTGCGCCTTGCGAGTAGAGTTTCCTGACGCCCGGAAGGCCGGAATAGATCGGCGATCCCGCAACCTCGGCGCCGTTGGGACTTGACCTTCCCGCGTTGCTGCTCGGCGCTCTCAGGGCTCTTGCGGATTTGAACTTCATCGGCTTTGCAGGTCTGGGCTTTGCTTTTTCCGCCGAGGATGGAGGCGCGGGCTTATCACCGGCCTCGGCCGCCAATGGCTTCGGCGCGTCGGCCGCCTGCTTTTCGGCGGCTTGAGGTGCGGGCTCCTGTTTGTCCGGCTGCTGTTTGTCAGTGTCCTCGGCCGCCTGCTTCTCCTCGCTTTGCGCGGGTTTCGCGTCCGGTGCGGCGGTTGCCTGCTTCTCATCGGCCTTGCCGGAATCCGCCGGCTCGGGAGTTGCAGGCGGGTTTGGCGCGGGCTTCGGTGCGACAGGCGGCTTCGCGGCCGCGTCCTTGGCCGGCGACGGCGCATTGGGTTGAGCGCTGCCCCCGTCGAGAGATTTCTCCGGCCCGGTATCCTTCTCGCCATACTGGAACACGCGCTTCAGAACCGGGATATCCGGCGGTTTCGGTGGCTGCGGTGGCGGCTTTTGTGCCTGTTCGGGCGGCTTTTCAGCCTTCTGCTCCGGCGGCTTTTCGGCTTTGGGCGGCGCCGGTTTCGGCTTTGGCTGATCGGGCGGCGGCACGATCGCGACATTGACCGGTTGCTGATCGTCCGCTTGTTGCTCGGGCCTCGACAGGCCAAAGAACAGGAACGCCGCGACCAGGACATGCAGGAATAGCGATGCGGCCAGGGCCCATCGCCAATTCCGACACCATTCCCGCATCTTGCCGTTCATGCCGCCCGATGTGGAACGAAATAGCGACGGCTTCAAGCACCGGGAATAGTCGACGCGAGCCATCTGCCTGACAACTCGGTGATCGAGCCGGGTTCAGGCCCTGCCGGGATTGGCCTACACCAGCATGCCCATCGGGTTTTCGATCATGCGCTTGAAGGCGCCGAGGAGTTCGGCGCCAAGCGCGCCGTCGACGGCGCGGTGGTCGGTCGACAAGGTCACCGACATCACTGTCGCGATTCTGATCTCGCCCTTCTTGACCACCGCGCGCTCCTCGCCGGCGCCGACCGCCAGGATCGTCGCATGCGGCGGGTTGATGACGGCGGCAAAGTCCTTGACGCCGAACATGCCCAGATTGGACACCGCCGTCGTGCCGCCCTGGTATTCTTCCGGCTTCAGCTTGCGGCTTCTGGCGCGGCTTGCCAGGTCCTTCATCTCGTTGGAGATGACCGACAGCGTCTTTTCATCGGCATGGCGGATGATCGGCGTGATCAGGCCGCCGGGGATCGAGACCGCGACCCCGACATCGGCATGCTTGTGCTTGACCATGGCGCTTTCGGTCCACGAGGCGTTGGCATCCGGCACCGCCATCAGCGCCATGGCCATCGCCTTGATCACCATGTCGTTGACCGAGAGCTTGTAGGCGGGAACCTCGCCCTTCTCCGTCTTCTTCATCGGGGCGGCGGCATTGAGCTGCGTGCGCAGTGCCAGCAACGCGTCGAGCTCGCAGTCCAGCGTCAGGTAGAAATGCGGGATGGTGGATTTCGCCTCGACCAGGCGGCGCGCGATGGTCTTGCGCATATTGTCGTGCGGCACGAGCTCATAGGAGCCTTCGGCGAACAGTTTCAGCACCTGGTCGTCCGACATCGGCTTAGGCGCCTGGGCCGGGGGCTCGACTGACGTTTGCGTTTCGGCCCGTACGGGCGCGACAGCGGTTTTCGCAGCAATGGCAGCTTCTATATCGGCACGCACAACACGGCCGCGTGGACCGCTGCCTTTTACCTCGGCAATCTTGAGACCGGCCTCACGGGCCAAGCGGCGCGCCAGTGGCGTCGCGCGTCCGGCGGTCGGCGATTGGCTGATCTCCTCCTGTGTGGGGGAGATGGCCGGCAGGCCAGAGGGGGGCGCGAAGGGATGAGGCGCTGGAGGGACAGCGCCCCCCTCTGTCGACTTTGTCGACATCTCCCCCACTTGGGGGGAGATTGGAGCCCCGTTCTGCGTAGCCTCATAGACCTCGTCGTCGGCATAGATCCACGCAACCGGCTCACCGACGGGGATGTCGACGCGCTCCTTGCCGGTGACGTTGCGCAGCGTGCCGCTGGCCGGAGCGTCGATCTCCATCGCCGCCTTGTCGGTCTCGATCTCGAACAGCACATCGCCCTTTTTGACGTGCGCGCCCTCCTCGGCGAACCAGCGCGAGATCTGGCCGGTCGCCATGTCCATGTCGACCTTGGGAAGAATGACTTCGGTCGGCATCGCTCAGCGGACCCCTTTCACGAGGTCGCGGGCGGCGGCGATGATGTCGGGGACCTGTGGCACCGTCGCCTTTTCCAGATCCGGATTGTAGGGGATCGGCGTCTCGGCGCCACCGAGGCGCACGATCGGCGCATCGAGATAATCGAACGCCTCGCTCTCGGCGACCAGCGCGCTCACTTCCGCGCCGATGCCGAGCGTCTTCACCGCTTCGTAGACGCAGAGCAGGCGCGAGGTCTTCTTCACGCTGTCGATGACGGTTTGCCTGTCGAGCGGCCGGATCGTTCTGAGATCGACCACCTCGATGTCGATGCCTTCGCCTTCCAGCGTGGCCGCGGCATCGAGCGCCCTCTGGACCATGATCGAGGTCGCGACGATGGTCAGGTCGCGGCCTTCGCGGCGGATGTCGGCCTTGCCGATCGGCACTGTGTAATGGCCTTCCGGGACAGGGCCCTTCATCTTGTAGAGCAGCTTGTGCTCGAAAATCATGACCGGGTCCGGATCGGCGATCGCGGCAAGCAGCATGCCCTTGGCATCGTGCGGCGTCGCCGGCTGGATGACCTTGAGGCCAGGCACGTGGCCGAGCCAGGCTTCGAGGCTCTGGCTGTGCTGGGCGGCCGCGCCCGTGCCGGAGCCGGCCGGGAAACGCATCACCAACGGCACCGAGACCTCGCCGCCAAGCATGAAGCGCATCTTGGCCGCTTGGTTGACGATCTGCTCCATGCCGAGCGTGGCGAAATCCGAAAACTGGAATTCGAAGATCGGCCGCATGCCGGTGACGGCCGCGCCCACCGCGACGCCCGCGCCGCCCAGTTCGGAGATCGGCGTGTCGATCACCCGGTCGGTGCCGTAGCGCTCGACCAGGTCGCCTGTCACCTGGAACGCGCCGCCATAGACGCCGATATCCTCGCCCATCAGGAAGACGCGCTCGTCCATGTCCATGGCGATCGCCATGGCTTCCTGGATCGCCTGGGCGTAGCTCAGTTCACGCACCGCGGCGTCCATCACGCGTGCTCCGTGTAGACATAGTCCTGAAGGCTGGCGATCTCGGGTGCAGGGCTCGCCTTGGCGAATTCGATGCCGTCGGCGATCTCTCGGGCAACCGCGTCGCGGATCGCCTGGATGCCCTGGTCGTCGATGAAGCCGAAATCGCGCAACTCAGTCTCGAAGAGTGCGATCGGATCGCGGTTAGCCATCCAGTCTTCGATCTCTTCCTTGGTGCGGTAGCGGTTGCGGTCGCTCTTGGAATGACCGCGATGGCGGTAGGTCTTCGATTCGATCAGCGTCGGCCCCTCGCCTGCGCGCGCCCGCTCGACCGCCTTGAAGGACGCCTCGGCCACCTCGGAGAAGATATTGCCGTTGACGATGACGCCGGGCATCGCATACGCCGCCGCGCGGTCGGCGATGTTCTTCACCGCGGTCGAGCGCGCCGTCGAGGTCGACATGCCGTAGCCGTTGTTCTCGCACACGAAGATCACCGGCAGCTTCCAGACCGCCGCCATGTTCAGCGCCTCGTGGAAGGCACCTTCGTTGTTGGCGCCGTCGCCAAAGAAGGAGACCACGACCTTGCCCGTCTTCATTCTCTTTGAGGAAAGGGCAGCGCCGACCGCGATCGGGATGCCGCCGGCAACGATGCCGTTGGCGCCGAGATTGCCCTTGGCGACATCGGCGATATGCATGGAGCCGCCGCGGCCCTTGCAGTAGCCGGTGGTCTTGCCGAAGAACTCCGCGAACATGCGGCTGACCTCGGCGCCCTTGGCGATGCAGTGGCCATGGCCGCGATGCGTCGAGGTGATCTGGTCGTCTTCGGCCAGCGGCATGCAGACCCCCATGGCGCTCGCTTCCTGGCCGATCGACAGGTGCATGGTGCCGTGGATGAGGCCGCGCGTGTAGCACTCTTCCGCGCCCTCTTCGAAGCGGCGGATGAGGTACATCTTGTGGAGCACCCCTCTGAGCTGCTCCGGGCTGTACTGGCGATAGACGAAAGGCAGGTTGGCTCGGCTGTCCACGACGGCTTTGCTGGCTCCAGCCATGATCACGCCTCCACGGTGCCGTAGACGAGCTTGTCCTGGCGGGCGCGCAGCTCGGCGATCTTCGAGCCTGGCGCTGGCGCCGCATTGGCATAGGTGATGAGCTCGCCCTTCCTGATCGGCTGGGTGACCGAACCGCCCTGCAGCAGGCCGCAGGGAATGGCCCGCGCCGCATGAGCTTCCGGCGCCGTCATGACCCAGGCGCGATAACAATACTCGCCGATGGCATCGAGCTTGTCGCCCGGCTTCATATCCTTCTTGGCGACGGCGCAGACCTCGGCCACCGGCTTAGCCAGCGGCACCATGTCGGCTTTGCCATAGAGCACCACGCGCGCGCAGGTGAGCGGCACTTCGAGCGAGGTCAGGTGATAGGGGCGATGGAAGGTGAAGTACGGGCCCTTGCCCATCTTCAAGTCCTCCATGCGTTCGGAAATGCGCGGATGCGACATGTCGGCGACGACGAAGACGCCGGGCGCCACACCCTTGCCAATCGAATAGTCGACGACGCCGACCTTCGACAGCACGCCGCCATCCTTCTGAGGCACAAGCACCTTCGACAATTCGCCAAGTGTCGCCGACGGGCCGTGCATGCCCGGCTTGTCGGGAACGAGCCCGGTCGCGTTGGCGATCGCCGCCATCTCGACCATGGTCTTCGAACCGTCGACGAATTCGACAAGCATGCGCACATTCATGTGCCGGCGCTTCGCCTCCTCCTCGTAGTCCGGAGGCGTGGCATCGATGTTGAGCGGGTTGTTCTTGCCCTTGCCGGCGGCAACGATCGGATGGCCCATGGCGGAGACGAACTCGATCAGCTCCATGCAGGAAGACGGCTCGTCGCCGGCGCCCAGCGAATAGGTGACGCCGAGGCGATCGGCCTCACTCTTGAGATAGGCGCCGATGGTGACGTCGGCCTCGACATTCATCATCACCAGATGCTTGCCGTGCTCCATAGCGCGCAGGCCGATCTCGGCGCCGACGGCGGGTACCCCGGTCGCGTCGATGACGACGTCGATGAGGTTGTTGCCGATGACGAGGCTGGAATCATTGGTGACGGCGATCTTGCCCGCCTCCATCGCCGACGTCATCGCCGAGGCGTTCGAAACCTCGCGCGCGTGGCCGGTCTCCTGGAAAGCGATGTCGACGGCCTTGCTGGCCGCCGGCAGGTTCAGTTCCGAAATGGCGCCGATCTCGATGCCGGACATATGGGCAACGCGAGTGACGATGTCGGTTCCCATTTCGCCTGAGCCGATCAGGCCGATGCGGATAGGTTTGCCGGACTTGGCGCGTTCTTCGAGGTCACGGGCAAGGCCCGTCAACGAAATATTGGAAGCCATGCCGCTTATTCCTCCCATATCGCATGCTGTGTGGTTGATTGACGGGTATTGAACATCTGTATTTCTGTCAAGACTAATGTCCAATCTTTGGCCAATAGTCGGTGCTTTTCGAATTGGTCGAGGCTCAATCGCGGAAGGCGCGGACAGCGGGTGCCTGTGGCCAAACCAAATGGAAGCCGGACGCCCACAGCCGAACGCCGTCAAAGCCGCGCAACGGCCTTTCGCAGACCATAAAGAGATATCTAGGCGGCAATTGTTACTGGCAAACGTCGACCCATACGGCGCCGGTCAGATCGGCCATGCGCTGCGGCGCGATATGCACCGCGGCGTTGGTCGCGCCCGCGGCGGGAACGACTTCGTCGAAAGGCTTGAGTGACAGATCGCAATAGATGGGCAGCGGCGACGGCAGACCGAACGGGCAGACACCGCCCGGCGGATGGCTGGTGGCCGCAAGCACTTCCTCGCCGCCAAGCATGCGCGGCTTGCCGCCCATCCTGTCCTTGAACTTGCGGTTGTCGAGCCTGGCGATGCCACTCGTCACGACCAGCATGGTCTCGTCGCCGACGCGCAGGCAGATCGTCTTGGCGATCTGCGCCGGCGTGACGCCATGGGCCTCGGCCGCCAGTGCGACGGTGGCCGAGCTCGCCTCGGTGACGATGACCGCTACGTCCGGCGCATGCTCGGCAAAAAAGGCTCGGACCGATTCCAGGCTCATGGCGACCTCTCGTCAAACGTGTCGAACAACGGCTGGCGGCGAATGGCATGACGGGACGATCATTGGCAAGGGCCGTGGGTTTGGCTTCGCGCGCATTAAAAAGCCCGCCTGGCAGGCGCCGGCGGGCTTTCGAACGACGCTTTCTGGCGCCTCTACTGCTGCACGGGCCTGTTCTCTGCCGCCGGCACAGTGATCAATTCCTCTTCCGGCATCTGCAATGCCGTAGCAATGCGCCGGAGCTTGGCGGGATCGG
This sequence comes from Mesorhizobium sp. WSM4832, assembly GCF_055811115.1. NCBI lineage: Bacteria > Pseudomonadati > Pseudomonadota > Alphaproteobacteria > Hyphomicrobiales > Phyllobacteriaceae > Mesorhizobium > Mesorhizobium sp. WSM4832. Next base: position 50,952 of record NZ_JBVVQH010000027.1, read on the forward strand.
CGTCCTTGCCGTCCTCGATATCGGTGATCTCGCCAACGGCCAAGCCGCAGGTCAAAGAGAGTTCCTCAATCGTATATCCCCTCGTTTCGCGAGCGGCTTTCAACGGGTTGAGGCCGGACGCGGCAATGATGTCGTTGGAAACAGCGTTTCGTGCGGTGTTGGGCATGGCAACTCCTTTGGATGAAACAGGGTCTGATGAAATGTGGCGTTGCCTGAGATTGGCGGGAGAATGCTCGTTAACAAATGATTTGCCAAGAGCTTCGGCCGTCACGCCATCGTGAAGCGGCATTTGGCCGGGTATCCCAAGCCTCTCACATGTAAGGTCGCGCGGTGCTCAATCAAGTTCTTTTGAAGGCCGGCGACCGGATTCGCCGGCATTTTCGACGCCTCGATTCGTTAGCTTGCTGTCGACAGACGGGCGCCGGGCATTTCTCGGAAGGATCGAAGCCATGAATTTGAAATCATTCGCGATTGTGCTGGGCATAGTTTCAGGCGCGATCGGCGCGACGGACGTGCAGGCAGCGGATGCCGTACGTGTTCGAGGCACCGTCGTCAGCGTTGCCGGGCCGACACTCACGGTGAAGGACCGCGACGGCAAAACCGATGCGATCACCCTCGCCGCCGGTTGGAAGATCTCGGGCGTCGCCAAGGCATCGGCAGCCGATATCAAGCAGGGTGATTTCCTCGGCATCGCCTCGGTGTCCAAGGCCGATGGCGGCAGTGGCGCGCTGGAAGTCGTGATCTTCCCGGCCGCGCTGAAAGGCACGGGAGAAGGCGACCGCGACTGGGATTTGCAGCCCAACAGCCGCATGACCAACGGCACCGTCGCCGACGTGACCGAGATCCAGGGCCGCACGGTCACGCTCACCTATGACAACGGCCAGAAGAAACAGATCGCCATCCCGCAGACCACGCCGATCGTGACATTCGCCACCGCCAAGCCGGCGGATCTCGCGCCGGGCGTCGCGGTGTTCGTCAACGCCGTGCGCGGCAGCGACGGCAAGCTCGTCGCGAATCGGGTCGTGGTCGGGAATCACGGCATCGCGCCGCCGATGTGAGTTTGGCCTGCTCACGCTCTCAGATTTTCAGAGACCGACGCAACTTTGGCGTGTTCAGGCGGGCACGCTGCGGCAGATGGCTTGTCAGAAACAATCCAGAAACAAAAATCTACATTTGGGAAAAATTGTCGAAAAAAACCAGGAGGATAGTCCCCTATCGCGGGGCTTGGGTCGCCGATTTGGTCCGGTGAAACTCGGAACGCCCGCGTAAAAAGGAAACGAAGTCATGAAGAAGTCCCTCCTCTCTGCGCTCGGGCTGGCTCTGGCCCTGGCGTTTACCATGCCGATCCTCGGCGCCACCAGCGCTGACGCGGCTCCGATGAAGAAGCACCATCATCATCGTCATCATCACAGGCATCATCACCACCACCATCGTCATCACCACCACCACAAGATGGCTCCGAAGAAGGCCTGATCCTTCCCTCTTGCCGATGGGAAGGCAGGCCTTCGCCGCTAAAGCGGACCGGCCTTCCCATTGGAGTTTTTCCGCTTAAGCCGCATTCCAGACTCTATCTGATGGGAACCAGCGCCGACCCGCCGGCCAGATACCCGCCTGGTGCTGATGGCCGCCCGCATCGCCCTGAAGCTCGGCTATCGACCGAATCCCGCCGCCCCGACGCTCTATAACGAACTGATGCCGTGGTGGATCCGAAGAGCAAGATCAAGCTCGCTCGCTGACCGCAGCCGCCGGCAAGGAAATGGCGGTCGCAACATGCCGCCGCTATTTCTATATCGAATCCACAAAGATCAGCGCCGGCTGATGAGAAGGCCGGCAAGCAGCCCGACCACGACCAGCCCGACGGCGGCGGCCGTTGCCGGATGATCGCGCGCGGTCCGCTCGATCGCCCTGCCCCTGCGCCTTATCGCCGGCAGCGCCTCGTGCAGGCGATCGGCAAGCTGCGAATAGTAGTCGGACGCGGCCTCGCGGCCATCCTCGTAATAGGCATCCCCGCGCTTGGCCAAAACCTTCTTGAGGTCGTTCAATTGTCGCGAGAGCGCCGCGACCTGCTTGTCGAGGTCAAGATCGGAGAGGGTCGAAAACGATGCCATGCCTGTTGTCCTTCTCTTCGAGAGAAGGCCTAACGCGTGGACGCAGCGCCAGTTCCGGCGGGCTGACGGAGCGCCGGCAGTGACGACCGTTCAACGAACCTGATCGAGCAGGCGCTTGCATTCCAAGAGGTCGAACAGCGCCTCCTGCAGCAAGGCACGATTGTCACGCGACAATTTTGAAGCGTCTGGTTGTACCGGACCTTCGTCGTCGCTTTTGCCGAGACCGAAGAAGCGGCGGCTGGGCTTCACCTTCGGCTGGCCGACGAGCGCATCGTCATCGCCGCGCGGCTGCGCGGCCGCGGTCAGAGGCACCTGCTCGGCCTGGCGGCGCTGGGCGATCGCCTCTACGGCGGCCATGTCGCCATTGCCGATGGCGACCAGGAAATGGTTGCCGTTCTCGCGCAACAGCTTCTGCACGCCTTTGATCGTATAGCCCTGATCATAGAGCATATGCCGGATGCCCTTGATCAGTTCGACGTCCTGCGGCCGATAGTAGCGACGGCCGCCACCGCGTTTCATCGGCTTGATCTGGGTGAAACGCGTCTCCCAGAAACGCAGCACGTGCTGCGGCAGATCGAGGTCTTCCGCGACTTCGCTGATGGTGCGGAAAGCATCGGGGCTCTTGTCCATGGGCCAATCCTCCACACTGGACCGCGATCCGGTGCATGATGCCGAATCGCGCCTTATTTCAGCGGTTTATGAAACGATATTCAAGCCCAACGTCAAAACCGCCGACGGTTTTCAACCGCATTCGCCAGCAAACTACTTGCCGGCCTTGCCCTTGCTGTTCTGATGCGAACGCAGGATCCTGCTCTTGAGCACATTCGACGATTTGAACGTCATCACCCGGCGCGGCAGGATCGGAACTTCTTCGCCGGTCTTCGGATTGCGGCCGATGCGCTCGTTCTTGGAGCGGACATGGAAGGTGGCGAAGGACGACAGCTTGACCGTCTCACCGCGAACGATGGCTTCGCAGATTTCGTCCAGGACAGCCTCGACGAGTTCCGCCGATTCAGTTCGCGACAAGCCGACCTTCCGATAAACGGCTTCAGCAAGGTCGGCACGCGTAAGTGTCTTTCCCCCCATGCGACCGTCCCATCTGCTCGCAAAAAAACGTAAATCGATACAGGTAAAGGCAGAGCGTAAGTAATTGATCCGGCAAGGTCAAGAACCGAAACCGGACCGTTCGGCACTTACCAGCGGAGCAGCACCGCGCCCCAGGTGAAACCTCCACCCATCGCCTCGAGAAGCACCAGGTCGCCCTTCTTGATGCGGCCGTCGGCGACGGCCACCGAGAGGGCCAGTGGTACCGAGGCAGCCGAGGTGTTACCGTGTAAATCGACGGTGACCACCACTTTCTGCTCGGCAATCCCAAGCTTCTTGGCGGAAGCGTCAATAATCCGTTTATTGGCCTGATGCGGCACGAACCAGTCGAGGTCCTCAGCCGTTATGCCGGCCTCACCGAAGGTCGCCTCGATGACATCGGTGATCATGCCGACGGCATGCTTGAAGACTTCCCGGCCTTCCATCCTGAGATGGCCGACTGTTCCCGTGGTGGAAGGGCCGCCGTCGACGAAGAGCTTGTCCTTGTGCGCGCCGTCGGAGCGCAGGCTCGCCGCTAGCACGCCGCGATCGGTGATCGCGCCGGCCCCCTCTTCGGCTTCGAGGACCAGCGCGCCGGCGCCGTCGCCGAACAGCACACAGGTCGAGCGGTCGTTCCAGTCGAGGATGCGCGAGAATGTTTCCGAGCCGATCACCAGAACGCGTCTGGCCAACCCGCCACGGATGTAAAGGTCGGCGGTGGCGACGGCATAGACAAAGCCCGAGCACACGGCCTGCAGGTCGAAGGCAAAGCCGTGATGCATGCCGAGCCGGTTCTGGATATCGACAGCGGTCGCGGGAAAAGTGTTGTTGGGCGTCGAGGTCGCCAGGATGATGAGGTCGATGTCGGCAGGCGTCATACCGGCGCTGTCGAGCGCGGCGCGCGCCGCGGCCTCGCCCAGCGAGGCCGTCGTCTCGTCGTCGGCCGCGACGTGGCGCTGGCGAATACCGGTGCGCTGGACGATCCACTCGTCGGAGGTCTCGACCATGCCTTCGAAGTCGGCATTCTTCATGATGCGGCGGGGCAGCGCGGCACCGTTGCCGCGCACGACTGATCTGATCAAAGCTCTTTCCTATTCCTCGGCGTCGGCGGCGACGCCGGATTTCCTGTTTGCCTGCGCAGTCGGGTTGCGCGCATGGAACAGATCGAGGTCGGCCTCGATCCGGTCAAGCAGATTATTGCGCACCATGTCATAGCCGAGCTCGATGGCTGCCGCGAAGCCGTCCGAATCGGCGCCGCCATGGCTCTTGACCACGATGCCGTTCAACCCCAGGAAGACGCCGCCATTGGAGCGACCGACATCCATCTTCTCGCGTAGTCTGTCGAAAGCGCCCTTGGCGAAGACGTAGCCGATCTTGGCCATGAGCGTGCGGCTCATGGCGGCGCGCAGATAGCCGGCGATCTGCCTTGCGGTGCCCTCCGCGGTCTTGAGCGCGATGTTGCCGGCAAAGCCCTCTGTGACCACCACGTCGACCGTACCCTTGCCGATATCGTCGCCTTCGACGAAGCCGCGATAATTCATCGAGGCCATGTTGGCCTCGCGCAGCATGCGGCCGGCCTCCTTGACCTCTTCCTGACCCTTGATCTCCTCGACGCCGACATTGAGCAAGCCGACGCTCGGCCGCTCGATACCGAACACCGAGCGCGCCATGCCGGTGCCCAGAATGGCGAAATCGATGAGCTGATGCGCGTCCGCGCCGATGGTGGCGCCGACGTCGAGCACCACGCTTTCGCCGCGCGTCGTCGGCCAGAGCGCGGCGATCGCCGGACGGTCGATGGTGGCCATGGTGCGGAGGCAGAATTTCGACATCGCCATCAGCGCGCCGGTGTTGCCGGCCGAGATGCAGGCCTGCGCGCCGCCGTTCTTCACCGCCTCGACGGCCTTCCACATCGACGACTTCCAGCGGCCGTGGCGCAGCGCCTGGCTCGGCTTGTCGTCCATGCGCACGGCGATCTCGCAATGGACGAACTCGCTTGCTTCGGCGAGTTTCGGGAACTTGGCGAGTTCGGGGCGCACCACGTCCTCGCGGCCGTAGATGACGAAGCGGATGTCAGGGCGGCGGATGGCGACCGTCATCAGCGCCGGGATGACCACGCTCGGTCCGTGATCGCCGCCCATGGCATCGATGGAAATTCTGATCACGTAGTGCTTTTCTCACGGTTTGCCTGGCATGCGGAGGGCGCCTGCCAAGGTAAGGGGGCTCGCGAAGGTTCGGCGAAAATAGCGGTTTTGGGCTGCCGCACAACCAACTTTTCCAAAATCCGGAGCACTCTCAGGATTTTCCAAGCAGCGAACGCAGCTTTTTCTGGAATTCGCTTTCCTCGGGCGGATCATCGCCGGCAACGTCGACGGAGGCGCCCGGCTTGCGCGGATAGGGGTCGATCGCCAGGCCGAAGAACTGTTCCGCCAGCGCACCGACGTCGATGCTGTCGCCGGAAAATGTCTCCGGACTATCCGGTCCGTCGGCGTCGAGGACGATCTCGCCGCCGCCCTCGAAACCCTCGCGCCCAAGCTTCGACCGCTCGGGCAAGAACAGCGCCTCGACCGGCTCGTCGATATGCGCGGTTACCGGCTCCAGCGTGACGATGCAGGCCTGCGTGATGTCGGCCTCGACGCGGCCGGTGACCTTGACGCCATTGCGCTTCCACGCGGCTACAAGCAGCTCGGCGCGATAGCGTTCGATCGAGAGCAGGTCATATTCGCCGGCAAGCGCTTGGCGCTGGCGCTCATCGGCCTCGACCACGACCGACAGGCCCTTTTGCGGCAGCCGCGCGACATTGGCGACAAAGGATACCGGGCTGCGCAATTCGGCGTCTTTCATGCTGGCCTCCTTCACGCGGCCCCGGCGACCGGGAACAGGGCCGTGCCGGCGACGATCGATTCGGTCGGCTGCGCGACAAGCTTTTGCGAGGCCCCGCAAACATAGGCCGCCAGCAGCGGTGCCTGCGGCCAGGGGCCGGCGTCCGGCCTGACGTTGCGGGCGAGCGCCGCCGCGAGCGCCACCCGATCATCTTCCTCAAGAGCGTGGTCATATGCGGCCGTGCGGCCGTAAAACATCTTTGCCAGCTTCTTCATGCGTTTGGGCACGCCGACATCGCTGATGCCAAGTTCGCGCAGCGAATGCTCGACATCGAGGAAGAACTCGTCGATCAGCACCTGCGCGACCTCGGCCGCCACGCCTTGCTCGCCACGCAGCCGGTGCTGGACGAGGTACATATGCAGCGACAGCATCTCGAAGCGGCCGAGCGGCGTATCCGGCACATTCCAGTCGGAATAAAACACCGTTTGCCGCGCCGCCGCCACGATTTGTGCGTAGAGCGCGTCGGTGATGGCGCGGTTGGCATTGCGTTCGCGGCCAAAAAGGCGCTGGAACATTGAGGGTGGTCTCCCGGGGACCTGTTGTTTGATTTGGCCTTGTTGCATCGGCATGCAAGCTGGTTTACCGGTTTTGCGGCCCAGCGCAAGTTGCGGGGATGTGATGGAGAATTGTTGTTGGGTGCGCTGAAATTCAAGTCTTTCTTTGCGCCCGCCCCGGTGGGCGTGGCTTCGCTGCTGCTGGTGGTATCAGCGCTTTCCGCTTGCAATTCGTCCAAGATGTTCGGTGATCTCCATCCAAGCGAGACGCTGACGAAAGGCTACGTCATCGACCAGCAGGCGATCGATTCGGTGCCGGTCGGATCGAGCCGCGAACAGGTGCTTCTGGCGCTGGGCACGCCGTCGACGACGGCGACATTCGACAACGAGGCCTTCTACTACATCTCGCAAACGCGCAAGCGCTACGTCGCCTTCGACAACCCTCGTATCATCGACCAGCATGTGCTGGCGGTCTATTTCGGCGCCGACGGCCGCGTAACCCAGATCGCCAATTACGGCCTGAAGGACGGCAAGGTCTTCGACTTCATCTCGAGGACGACGCCGACCGGCGGCAAGGACCAGAACTTCCTCAGCCAGATCATCAGCGGCGCCAGCAAGCTGGCGCCCGGCATTCCGGGTGGCGGCGGCGGTACGCCTTAAGTCCCCCCGACGGCTTGCAAAACAATCAGGACCCGCTGCTCGCCCGGCGGGTCTTTTGTTTGCGCCTAGTCAGGGCGCATACTTGCTTATGTTCGGGCGCCCCCCTATCAATTTGCTCGGAATTTGGGGGCCGGGCATGAGCAACAACGATCGTACAATACCGCAGGGCTGGATGGCGACAGGCACGCCTGACCGGCAGACCGTGACACCTGACTGGCTTGTCGTCGACGCGCCGACGATCGACGGCGTCACGTTCAAGGAAATCCGGCCTGTCGCGACTTCGACAGGTTATCTCACTGAAGTCTTTCGCGAAGAATGGGGTCTGGACGGGCTTCCCGTGGGGCAGATCTTTCAGCGCACTCTTTATTCAGGCGCGGTGACGGGATGGCATGCCCATGGCGTCACCACCGACCGGCTTTTTTGCTCGGTGGGAAGCGTTCGGATTTCACTGTTCGACGGCCGCAAGGCCTCGCCGACATTCGGCGCCGTCTGGCACAAGATAGCCGGAGCGGTCAGGCCTGCCATCGTCATCATTCCGCCCGGCGTCTGGCACGGCGTCACCTCCCTGGGGCCTGAGACGGCCTTGGTCCTGAACCTCGTCGACAAGGCCTACGCCTATGACGCGCCCGATCACTGGCGATTGCCCCCCGATACCGAACAGATCCCCTATAAGCTGGTGTAGCGTGGAACGGGCTGGCCAGCGCGCGCCAACTGGATCGATCGAACCGCTTGTCTCGGTCGTCATAGCGACGCACAATCGTCCGGCAGTGCTGCAGCAAGCGCTGAAGAGCCTTGTTGGTCAGACTCTGCAGGACTGGGAGGCCATAGTTATCGGCGACGCGTGCCGGTCGGACACCGCGACCACAGTCGCCGCTTTCGACGACTCCCGCATCTCCTACATCGATCTTCCCGTGAACTTCGGCGAGCAGTCGGGGCCGAACAATATCGGGTTTGCCAGAGCCCGCGGCCGTTTCGTTGCCATATTGAACCATGACGACCTCTGGTTTCCCGACCATCTGACATGCATGAGCGGCTGGATGGACGCCACCGGTGCCGATGTGGCAATAGCCCGAGGTGCGGTCATCGAGTCGGCCGCGAGCAACGGTTCCAGGCACATGATCCTCGGGATGGGGCGGGACGGCTTCTATGACCCCGTCATCACAGTCGGATTCGGCTCTGCACAAATGATCCGGCGGACGTCACTGCCAAGGCTTGGGCCATGGCGCCCGGCCAGCCAGTGCGTTTGCGAGAGTTCCCAGGACTGGCTATTCCGTGCCTGGCGCAAGGGGGCGGTGATCGCAACGATGCCCCATCTGACCGTGCTCATGCTGCATTCGGGCAAGCGCGAAGGCAGCTATGCGCGAGACATGGCGCGAGAGCAGGAAGAACTGATGGACGCAATGAACGCGCCAGACGCGTTGCGTGTCAGGATTCTTGGCAACGCCGAGGAACCTACTCCCCTCAAGCGCTCCCGCTACCTCAAACGCAGGCTTCTGGCCATGCTTGGCATACATCCGCGGGCGCGTTCCTTCCGCCGCCAATATCGCCGCGGCGCGTTCATTGCCATGCTGCGCCAGAAACGCGGCTTATCGCCAATGCCCGAGCGAGAACCAGACGCCGACGAGTTGCTGGCCCGCTATCGCCATCGCAGCGAAAAGCCAGAAGCCAGCTGAGTGCCCCGCCGGGGCATAGAATGCGTGAAGGATATCTTGCCGAAAATGAGAGCCCGCGGGATCGCTCCCGCGGACTCTGTCGTGGAATAGTCGCCGCGATCAGCCGTGCGCGAGCACGGCGAGCAGCAACAGCGCGACGATGTTGGTGATCTTGATCGCCGGGTTGACGGCCGGGCCGGCGGTGTCCTTGTAGGGATCGCCGACGGTATCGCCGGTCACCGAGGCCTTGTGCGCCTCGGAGCCCTTCAGGTGCTTGACGCCGTCCTTATCGGTGAAGCCGTCCTCGAACGACTTCTTGGCGTTGTCCCAGGCGCCGCCGCCGGAGGTCATCGAGATGGCGACGAAGAGGCCATTGACGATGACGCCGAGCAGCGAGGCACCGAGCGCCGCGAAGGCCGAGGCCTTCGAGCCCGAAATCAGGAGCACGCCGAAATAGACGACGAGCGGCGCCAACACCGGCAGCAGCGACGGGATGATCATCTCGCGGATCGCAGCCTTGGTCAGCAGATCGACGGCGCGCGCGTAGTTCGGTTTCGAGGTGCCGGCCATAATGCCGGGATCCTCGCGGAACTGTTTGCGCACTTCCTGGACGATGGCGCCCGCCGCGCGGCCAACGGCAGTCATGGCGATGCCGCCGAACAGATACGGGATGAGCCCGCCGAAGATCAGGCCGGCGACGACGTAAGGATTGGAGAGGTCGAAGGAGATCTCGCCCATGCCCTGGAAATAAGGGTACTTGTCGCCATTGGCGGCAAAGAACCTGAGGTCGTTCGAGTAAGCCGCAAACAGCACCAGCGCGCCGAGGCCAGCGGAGCCGATGGCATAGCCCTTGGTGACCGCCTTGGTGGTGTTGCCGACAGCGTCGAGCGCGTCGGTGGAGTGACGCACTTCCTTGGGCAGGCCAGCCATTTCGGCAATGCCGCCAGCATTGTCGGTGACCGGGCCGAAGGCGTCGAGCGCCACGATCATTCCGGCAAGGCCGAGCATGGTGGTGACGGCGATCGCCGTGCCGAAGAGGCCGCCGAGCTGGTAGGTCGAGATGATGCCGCCGACGATGACGATGGCGGGCAGCGCCGTCGATTCCAGCGAGACCGCGAGACCCTGGATGACATTGGTGCCGTGGCCGGTCACCGACGCCTGGGCGATCGAGTTCACCGGGCGCTTGTTAGTGCCGGTGTAGTATTCGGTGATCACCACGATCAGGCCGGTCACAACCAAGCCGATCAGGCCGCAGATGAACAGGTTCTTGCCGATGATGGCGATGCCGGCGACGGTGCCAACTTCACCCCAGCCGACAGTGGCCGAGGTTGCGACCGCGAGGCCGACGATCGACAAGAGGCCGGTGACGATCAGGCCCTTGTAGAGCGCGCCCATGATCGAGCCGTTGGAACCCAGCTTGACGAAGAAGGTGCCGACGATCGAGGTCAGGATGCAGGCGCCACAGATGGCCAGCGGATAGAGCATCGCAGCACCAAGCACGGCCGTGCCGCCGAAGAAGATGGCGGCCAGAACCATGGTGGCGACGACCGTCACCGCATAGGTCTCGAACAGGTCGGCGGCCATGCCGGCGCAGTCGCCGACATTGTCACCGACATTGTCGGCGATGGTGGCTGGGTTGCGCGGATCGTCTTCCGGGATACCGGCCTCGACCTTGCCGACGAGGTCGCCGCCGACGTCCGCACCCTTGGTGAAGATGCCGCCGCCGAGACGGGCGAAGATCGAGATCAGCGAAGCGCCGAAGCCGAGCGAAACCAGCGAGTCGATGACGACGCGGTCATTCGGCTGCAGGCCCATCGGGCCGGTCAATATGGCGTAGTAGATCGAGACGCCGAGTAGCGCCAGACCCGCCACCAGCATGCCGGTGATGGCGCCGGACTTGAAGGCGATATCGAGGCCGGCGGCAAGGCTGTTGGAGGCGGCTTGGGCGGTCCGCACATTGGCGCGCACAGAGACATGCATGCCGATGAAGCCGGCGGCGCCCGAGAGCACGGCGCCGATCAGGAAGCCGATAGCGGCGGTGATCGAAAGCAGCCACCAGGCAAGCAGGAGCACGACGATGCCGACGACTGCGATGGTCGTGTACTGGCGCGCCAGGTAAGCCTGGGCGCCTTCGCGGATGGCGGCGGAGATTTCCTGCATGCGCTGATTGCCTTGATCGGACGCAAGGACCGAACGTGTCGCCCAGATGGCGTACAGAACTGACAGCAAGCCGCAGGCGATGACGGCGGTAATGATGGTCATTGCCGGATTTTCCTCGATTGATGGCCCAAAAGAACCCCTCCCTGGGCCGTTGGAACGGGGACGAATGCCGCGCGCGGAATCCACCCCTTGGCTGGGGTGTATGCGAAACAAGGCTCGGAACGTCAAGATATTGTTCGGTTTTTGCCCCGCTTTCGCCCAAAAGAAGAAAACGGCGATATCTGTGCCGGCGCAGGCCCGGAATTAGATCGATTGAAATGACATCGCGGTTCGCAAGTGGGCTCACACGCGAAAACCGCGAGGGGCCAGCCAGCAGTCCGTTTTGCAAATGCTTTTGGCCTAGCATATCTGTAGGCGGACAGGAGTTGATCGATGAAATTTAAGGCTATCGTTCATGAAGCCGAGGAAGGTGGATTCTGGGCTGAGGTCCCCGCCATCCCCGGGTGCGCCACTCAGGGAGAAACCCTGGACGAACTTTTGGCAAATCTGAGGGAGGCCATAGAGGGCTGTCTTTCGGTCGATCTGCCATCTTCCATTACTTCGGTGCCTGGTAGGGTGGTGGAAGTCGCAGTTTGAAATCCATTTCAGGCAAGGACCTTGCAAGAGCTGTCGAGCGACGAGGATGGCAACTCCTTCGCATAGCTGGCAGCCATCACATCTATGGGAAGGAGGGAAGCATTGTTCGTCTCTCCATTCCCATACATGGCAACAAGCACTCAAAACGGGCTTGCTGCGCCATTTTCTGAAAATGGCGGGGATTGCTGAAGACGAAGTGTGAAGCAGCCCCTATTCCGCCCCCTGCCCCATCCGACGCGCGGCGAAGCGCTCGATCGCCGACAGGCCGTCATAGATCAGCACCGCAAGCGCGGCGACGATCAGGCCGCCCTGCAAAACGAAGGCAAGGTTGCTCGAGATAAGGCCAGCGATGATCACCTCGCCCAGCGTCTTGGCGGCAACCGTCGAGCCGATGGTCGCCGTGGCGAGGCTGATAACGACCGAAAGCCGAATGCCGCCGAGGATCACCGGGGCGCTCAACGGCAGTTCGACCTTCATCAATCTTTGCAAGCCGGTCATGCCGGCTCCGCGCGCCGCCTCCATCACGTTGCCCGGCAGCGTGGTAAGCGCGGTCAGCGCGTTCTCGAAGATCGGCAGCAGGCCGTAGAGGAAGAGCGCGATCAGCGTCGGCTTCTCGCCGAAACCGACAGCAGGTACGGCAAGGGCCAGCACAGCAACCGGCGGGAAGGTCTGGCCGATATTGACCAGGCTGCGCGACAAAGGCAGGAACTCGGCGCCGGCCGGCCTGGTGACCAGTATGGCCAGCGCCACCGCGATGATCGTCGCCGCGACCGTTGCGATCAGAACTATCCGCAGATGCTGCAAGGTCAGCGTCAGCAGGCTGCCCTGGTTGTAGATTGCCGGCGCGCCATTCTCGGTCAGGGGTTTCAGCAGCGGCTCGAACCAGCTGGGGCTGGTGATGAAGACCACCAGCAGCGCCAGGACGGCCAGCCTCAGCAGCGCGGGCAACCAGGCTTTCATTGCGGCCTCGCGGCGCGCTTCACCAAGCCTTCGACGGTGACGCGGCCAAGCAGCTTGCCGTCGGCGTCATTCACCGGCAGCGCGGGGCGGCCCGACCACAAGAGCTCGGCCAGCGCGTCGCGCTGCGTGGCGTCGCCTGGGATCGCCTCGCCTTCCGCGCCGCCCGGCTCCACAGCATCGCGCACGTGGCCAAGCGACAGCAGCCGGAACGGCCTTTCGCTGGCACCGACCAATGTCTCGACGAAGCCGCTCGCCGGTCTGGCCAGAATCTCCGCGGGCCTTGCGTATTGCACCAGCTTGCCGGCATCCATGACGGCGATCTTGTCGCCCAGATGGACAGCCTCTTCCATGTCGTGGGTGACGAGAATGATGGTGGTGCCGAAACGCTTCTGGATCGCCAGCAGATCCTCCTGCGCCTTGGTGCGGATGATCGGGTCGAGAGCGCCGAAGGGCTCATCCATCAAAAGCACGTTCGGCTCGGCGGCTAAAGCCCGGGCAACGCCGACGCGCTGCTGCTGGCCGCCGGAAAGCTCATGCGGATAGCGCGGGCCGTAGGCTTGCGGGTCGAGTTGGTAGAGCGTCATCAACTCGTCGACGCGCGCCTTGATGCGATCCCTGCCCCAGCCGAGCAGCAACGGTACGGTCGCGATGTTTTGCGCCACCGTGCGATGCGGAAACAGGCCGTGACCCTGGATGGCGTAGCCGATGCTGCGGCGCAGCTGGTAGCCGGGCACCGAACGGTTGTCGGCGCCGTCGAGCTTGATGACGCCGGAACTCGGCTCGACCAACCGATTGATCATCCTGAGCAGCGTCGTCTTGCCAGATCCAGATGTGCCGACGATGGTGGCGATGGTCCGCGGTTCGATGAGCATCGAAACATTGTCGACCACCGTCGTCTCATCGTAGCGCTTGGTGATGCCTTCGATCTCGATCATGCCGTTTCAACCCTGCGCTTGCTGGCGGTCATCTCGATGACCGCGTCGAGGATGATCGCCGCCGTAAAAGCGAGCGCCACGGTGGGCAGCGCGCCGAGCAGCACGAGATCCATCGCCGTCTGGCCGACGCCCTGGAAAACAAACACGCCGAAGCCGCCGCCGCCGATCAGCGCGGCAATGGTGGCCAGGCCGATATTCTGCACCAGCACGATACGGATGCCGGTCAGGATCACCGGAAAGGCGAGTGGGAACTCGACATCGAGCAGGCGCTGGCGATCCGTCATGCCCATGCCGCGCGCGGCGTCGTTGGCAGCGCGTGGCACGCCGGCCAGGCCGACCACGGTGTTGGCCACCACCGGCAGCAGCGAATAGAGGAAGAGCGCGACAAAGGCCGGCGCGGTACCGATGCCCCTGATGCCGATCGCGGCTGCACCCGGCACGTGGACGGCCACCCAGCCGAGCGGCGCGATCAGCAGGCCGAAAAGCGCGATCGACGGGACGGTCTGGATGATGTTGAGCACGTTCAGCACCCCCGCCCGCAACGGCTCGACGCGATGACAAAGGATGCCGAGCGGCAGGCCAACCACCACCGCAGCCGCCAGCGAGCCCAGCGCCAACGTGATGTGCTTGGAGCCCTCCGCCCAGAAACTGTCGGCCCGGCTGGCGTATTCCTTGAGGATGGATAGGCTGTCCCAGCTCCCGGAGAAGAGCAACGCGCCGACGGCGAGCACGGCGACGACGAGAGCGCCGACGCGTGCCGATGGCGAGAGGTTCAGCCTCGTCAGCACATCGGCCAAAAGCAGCGTGAAGGCGAAGATCAGCAACCAAAAACCGGAGGCCGGCGCGACGCGGGCGAAGGTGTTGCCGGCGGGGGTCAGGAAGCCGCCGGCCGTGCCGATCAGGATGGCAAGTGCAACGAGCGCGATTACGCTGACGGCCAGCCTGAGGGTGAGCGGCGTCTTCAAGAGTGCGACCATGCCACCAACAATGACGATCGCCAGCAGCAGCATGCCAAGCGCCGGTGGCAAGGCCTCGAGGATCGGACGCGCCTGTCCAGGCACGATGCGGTTGACGCGGAACGTTGCAAAGGGGGCCAGGAACGCCGCATAGGCGACGATCGCGGCGATCACGACGCCGAGCTTGTCGAAGCGCGGGGTCATGACGCACGTTTGCGCGAGGCGCCCCCCTCTGGCCTGCCGGCCATCTCCCCCTCTAGGGGGGAGATCAGACGTCGCGAGCGCTTTCGCCAATCCCCAATGCTTGAGAAAGAAGCGGGGCGTAACAGCCGCCAATCTCCCCCCCTGAGGGGGGGATGTCCGGCAGGACAGAGGGGGGTGCCTCGCACCGGCGTCGCGCTTTTCAAGGCCAGCTTGCTACTTCAAGAAGCCGTTCTTCTTGAGGAAATCCTCTGCCACGCCCTTGGCAGGCTCGCCTCCCAGTTGGACGCGGCCGTTGAGCTCCTGCAGGGTGACGAGGTCGAGCTTGGCGAAGACCGGCTTCAGCAGCGCCTCGATTTCAGGATGCTGCTTCAGAACCTCTTCGCGGATGATCGGCGCGGGCTGGTAGACCGGCTGCACGCCCTTGTCGTCCTGGAGCACGACGAGGCCGGAGGGCTGGATGCCGCCATCGGTGCCATATACCATGGCGGCGTTGGCGCCGTTGGTCTGGTTGGCCGCGGCGGCGATGGTCGCCGCGGTATCGCCGCCGGAAAGCGTGATCAACTGGTCAGGCTTCAGCGTGAAGCCATAGGTCGTCTGGAAGGCCGGAAGCGCTGCCGCCGAATTGACGAACTCGGCGGAAGCCGCGAGCACCACCTTGCCGCCGCCCGCGACATACTTGCCGAAGTCGGTGAGGGTGACGAGCTTGTTCTCGTCGGCCACTTCCTTGCGCAGCGCGATCGCCCAGGTGTTGTTGGCCGGCGACGGCGACAGCCAGACGATCTTATTGGCGTCGTAGTCGAGCTTCTTGGCGGTTTCGTAGGCCTTGGCGGCATCCTTCCAGACCGGATCGTCGGCCTTTTGGAAGAAGAAGGCGGCATTGCCGGTGTATTCGGGATAGATGTCGATCTCGCCGGCGGTGATCGCCTTGCGCACGACGGGCGTCGCGCCAAGCTGGATGCGGTCCGTCGTCTTGATGTTGTTGGCGTTAAGCACGAGCTGGATGATGTTGCCCAGCACGCCGCCCTCGGTGTCGATCTTCGAGGAGACGACCACCTGGGCGCTGGCCGAGGCGGCGGTGATGCCGAGCACGATCGCCGTCAGAGCGAGCTTTCTGATTGAAAACATCGTGAAAATCCCTTGCTATGAACCGAGAGTGGGGTGGCTGTATATGAGCACGCCTATAACGGCCAGTCGGGGTATACGGTTTCATAACTAGGGGGATCAGCGCAATATTTTTGTTCCCCGGGCGAGGCACGTGCCGAGCCTGGTCCCGACAGCGTAATGTCAGTTGGCGGTGCGCAAGCCCGGCAGCTTCAGGGCGCCAAGCGCCAGGAAGCAGAGCACGACGACCGGGAACACGATCCAGTTCAGCATGGTCCAGCCCCAGGCATTGTAGATCGCGCCGGACATCAGCGAGGCGAAGGCGACCGAGCCGAACAGCGCGAAGTCGTGGAAGCCCTGGACCTTGCTCTTCTCGGAAGGCCTGTAGCTGGCCGCGACCATGGCGGTGGCGCCGATGAAACTGAAATTCCAGCCGAGCCCGAGCAGGATCAGCGCCGTCCAGAACTGCCATAGCGCCAGGCCCGAAAGCGCCACGGCGGCGCAGCCGATAAGCAGGACGAGGCCGGTGGCTACGATGCGTTCGGCGCCGAAGCGATGGATCAGCGAACCGGTGAAGAAGCTAGGGCCGAACATGGCCATGACATGCCAGGAGATGCCAAGCGTCGCATTGTCTTCCGACAGGCCGCAGCCGACCATGGCGAGTGGCGCGCCGGTCATGACGAAGCTCATCAGCGCGTAGCTGCCGACGGTGCAGAACAGTGCTGCGACGAAGCGCGGCTGGGTGACGATTTCAATCAGCGGGCGGGCATCGCTTGCAGCGGTTTCCGTGACGGCGTTGGCCCTCGAAGGCACACGCAGGAACGACAGGATGAGCGCGCCAGCCACTGCCAGGGGCAGGATCGAGGCGAAGGACCCGGCAAACATCACCGGGGCCAGCAATTCGCGCGTATAGATGACGATCTGCGGCCCGAGGATGGCGGTGATGATGCCGCCGGCCAGCACGAAGGAGATAGCACGTGCCTTGAACTCGGGCGGCGCGTTGTCGGCGGCGGCAAAACGGAACTGCTGGACGAAAGCGCCGCCGGCGCCGATCACGCAGAGGCCGAAGGCGAAAAGCCAGAAGCTCGCCTGATAGAGCGCAAGCGTGGCGATCAGGCCGCCAAGCGCGGTGACGATCGTGCCGGTCATGAAGCCGCCGCGGTGGCCGAACCGGCGGATGAGGGCGGCGGCCGGCAGGGCGCCGAGCGCCACGCCGAGATTGAAACCGGTGACCGGCGCGGTCGCCAGCGACTTGTCCGGACCGAGCAGGTATTGACCGGCAAGCGCGCCGAGCGAAATGGCGATCGGAGCGGCCGAACCGACGATCGCCTGCGCGGCGGCGAGCAGCACCGCCGTGCGGCGCCCCTCCCTGCCGGTCTCGGCGAGCGTGGCTGTTGCAGTCGTCACGAAGCGTCCTTGCCACGCCCCTCGCCGCGAACCCTACGCGAAACGCGATCGAGAACGGCGTTCACCAGCTTCGGCTCGTCTTCCTCGTAAAACGCCTTTGCGATGTCGACATATTCGGAGACGATCACGGCCACCGGCACGTACTCGCGCTTCATCAATTCATAGACGCCGGCGCGCAGGATGGCGCGCAACGTCGAGTCCAGCCGCGACAGCGGCCAATCCTCGGTCAGCGCCTGGCGGATGACGGGGTCGATGGTCTTCTGGTTTTCGACGACACCGGTCAGGATGGCGCGGAACCATTGCGCGTCGGCCTCGCGATAGAGCGCGCCATCGACTTCCTTGCCGAGGCGGAAGGTCTCGTATTCGGCCGTGATCTCGAAGACGCCGCTGCCGGCCACATCCATCTGGTAGAGCGCCTGGACGGCGGCAAGACGGGCGGCACCGCGCTTGTTGGCGTGGCGCACCGCTCCGGTCGGGGCAGGCTCGGTCACGATTGGGCTCCGAGTTTCTCTTTGAGCGCGATCATGGTCAACGCCGCGCGCGCCGCGAAGCCGCCCTTGTCGCCTTCCGCCTTCCGCGCCCGCGCCCATGCCTGCGCGTCGTTCTCGGTCGTCAGGATACCGTTGCCGATCGCGATCGCCTCCTGCACCGAAAGGTCCATCAGAGCGCGGCTCGATTCATTGGCGACGATGTCGAAATGATAGGTATCGCCGCGGATGATGGCGCCAAGCGCGACGAAGCCGTCATAATGCGTGCCGCCTTCGGCGGCGCCGTCGAGCGCGAAGCATATCACGGCCGGGATTTCCAGCGAACCGGGAACCGTGACGACGTCATAGGAAGCGCCGGCCTCGTCGAGCGCGCCAGTCGCGCCTTCGAGCAGAGCGTCGGCGAGATCATCGTGAAAACGCGCTTCTACAATGAGCAGATGCGCCTTCGCCTTCGGACGAATGAACGCTTTGCCGTGTTGGGATATGCCTGCCATAAAAGTCTCCGGGGGGTTGCCGGTGACTTAGGCCGAAGCCGGGTTGATCGCAAGCGGAAGATTGGCCGAACCGGCCATCCTATCGATCCTCTCGGGTGTGCCACAGACGCAGCACCGAAATCGTGGTGTTCTGGATTTCGTACCGAATTTCGTAGTTGCCTACCAAGATTCGACGCACTTCGCGCGGTTCGTACTCCTCCAGTTTCTCACCGATGCGCGGATATTCGATTAGCCTTTTCGGTGCGGCAGCGAGTGACTGCACCACCCGTGCAGCGGCCTGGCTATTTGCTGGTGCGAGAAAATCATGAAGCCTGACCAGATCGGACAATGCCTTGCTGGTCCACTTCAATTCCATCAACGCGGCACCGGCAATGGCTTTTCGGTTCCAAGGCTGTCAGCCCAGGCTTGGACCGCTTGGTGCTCTATAACCCGACCAGCATCCACGTCAGCCAGTGCCTCAAGAGTGAGCTTGTGGCGCTCTTCCTCCAGATCGACCCAGGCAGAAAGGGCCTGTTTGACAATCCAGCCGCGCGGACGCTCCAGACGCGCGGCAAGTTGGTCCACTTTCTCAGCAAGTGGCAAAGGAACGTGAGCGGTGATGACTTTGGTGTCCATACAACCTCGCAATCAGGTTTAATCATAACGATTAAAGCTGATTAAGTCGAGGAAAGCTTTGAGCCTTGCCTCACAACCCTTCCTTCGCCGCCTCCGCCAGGCGCGCCGCGTAACGCGCCATGGTGTCGATCTCGACGTTCACGCGGTCGCCGGCCTGGCGCTCGCCCCAGGTGGTGACGCTCAGCGAGTGATGGATCAAAAGAACGTCGAAGCGGGTGCCTTCGACCTTGTTGACGGTGAGCGAGGTGCCGTCGAGCGCTACCGAGCCTTTCGGTGCGATGAACTTCGCCAGATGGCGCGGCGCTTCCAGCGTGAAGCGCACGGCATCGCCCTCCTCCTTGCGCTCGACGATCTCGGCCGTGCCGTCGACATGGCCGGAGACGATGTGGCCGCCGAGCTCGTCGCCGATCTTCAGGGCGCGCTCGAGATTGATCCTGGTGCCGGATTTCCAGCTTGAAGCGGTGGTCAGCCTGAGCGCTTCCTCCCAGGCTTCGACCTCGAACCAGTGCGCGTTGGAGCCATGTTCGGGCAAAGCCGTGACGGTGAGGCAGACGCCGCCGCAGGAAATCGAGGCGCCAATGGCAATGGTCTCGGGATCGTAGGCCGTGTCGATGCGCAGGCCGATGCCTTCGCTCAAAGGCTTTACAGCGACCACGGTGCCAACGTCGGTGACAATACCAGTAAACATCAGAGAGTGTCTTTCATCTTGACCATGATCTGATCCAAAACCGGTCTCCACTTTTTGGCATCATGGTCTTACCCACTCGGCGTAACTGTCCTCGCCGAAGCGCATGTCACGCAGTTTGCGGAACCCGGCCGGGATATGGTCGGCGTCGACGGGCGATGCGATGCCGTCCTCGCCGATCGCTTCCGGTCCCTGGAACAGAACGATGCGGTCAACCAGGTCTTCCTCCAGGAAAGCCTTGGCCACCTTGGCGCCGCCTTCGACCAAGACGCTTGCCATGCCAAGCGCGGCAAGGTCCTCGAGCAATTCCGGCAGGGCCACTTCGCCTGAATATGTTTCGGTGCCGATGAAGCGCACGCCGGCGCGTTCGAGCGCCGCCCGCCGCTGCGGGTCAGCGTCGAGGCAAGAGGCTATGTAGAGCGGCACGCGGTCGACGCCGGACACCAGCTTGGACGTTTCCGGCAGCCGGATCTGCCGGTCGAGGATGATGCGCGCCGGCGAGCGGTTCTCCAGTCCCGGCAAGCGCACGGTCAGGGCCGGGTCGTCTTCAAGCGCCGTGCCGATGCCGACCAATATGGCGTCGGCCTCGGCGCGCATCAGATAGACATCGCGCCGCGCCATCTCGCCGGTGATCGCGACCTGGCCGGCGCCCTTGCGGCCGATCTTGCCGTCGCTCGAAAGCGCAAGCTTCAGAGTTACTTCCGGGCGCTTCTTCAGAGAACGAGTCAGATAACCGGCCATTTGCTCGACGGCCTCGGTGGCAAGCACCTTCTCGACCACCTCCACGCCGGCGGCGCGCAGGATGGCGTAGCCCTTGCCGGAGACGCGCGGATCGGGATCGCTCGCCGCCCCGACGACGCGCGCGACACCGGCATTGACCAGCGCGTTGGCGCAAGGCGGCGTGCGGCCGTGATGGGCGCAAGGCTCCAAAGTGACGTAAGCCGTGGCACCACGCGCGAGTTCGCCGGCCTCGGCCAGCGCCTCGGTCTCGGCATGCGGGCGGCCGCCGACGGCCGTGACGCCGGTGCCGACGATCATCGGTGGCCCCATGCCATCGTCGCGCACGATGATGGTGCCGACGGAAGGGTTGGTCGACGTGCGGCCGGCATTGCGGCGCGACAGCCTGATGGCCGCTGCCATGAAACGGCGATCAAGAGCCGCCTGCGCGGCCTCGTTCAGTCGCGGTCCCGCCATGATCAGCCGGCGTCCTCTTCGGTCTTTTCCTCGTCGCCCTTCAGTTCACCCAGCAACTCGTGAAAATCCTTGGCCTCGCGGAAATTGCGATAGACCGAGGCGAAGCGGACATAGGCGACGTCATCCAGCGATTTCAGCGCGTCCATGACCAGCCGGCCGACCTCGCCGGAAGCCACCTCCGTTTCGCCCGAGCTTTCGAGCTGGCGCACGATGCCGGTCACCGCCCGGTCGATGCGCTCGGGATCGACATTGCGCTTGCGCACGGCGATTTCGACGGAGCGCAGCAGCTTGTCACGATCGAAAGGCACTTTTCGGCCGGACTTCTTGACGACGACGAGGTCGCGCAACTGGACGCGCTCAAAGGTCGTGAAACGGCCGCCGCAGTCGGGGCACACCCGCCGCCGGCGGATCGCGGCGCCATCTTCGGCGGGACGCGAATCCTTCACCTGCGTATCTTCAGACTGGCAATAGGGGCAGCGCATAGGGACCCTTGGGTTCGCGATTCTCAGATGGCGGAAAGGCTTAGTGCCTTTTGCCGGGATGGCAAAGCACGGAGACTTTCATGCCTCAGAGATAGCGAGACGCGGGCACAATTGCCAGCGCCCTGCCCCGAATGCCTCAGGGGGCCACGTCCTTGGTCGCAAAGCCGCAGGACGTGCCGAGATTGCGATAGGCCTTGGTGAAGCCGTCCATCGGAATGCTGGCGACGGTCTGCTTGCCGAAGACGACATCGAGCGAGGTGACTTTGCGCATGGCGCGCAGCAGGGCCAGACTGGTCTTGGGCTGGTTGTCGACCATCCAGCTGGGGCGACCGCCGGCGGCTGCGTTGGAGGTCACGGTCGCGGCAACCTTCACGCCAGGATCACCGAAGGTCGCAGCGATCTTGTTGCCGGTTGGCAGGGTCTTGTTGTCGACGATGAACATGATGGCCGGATACGCATCCGGCGGCAGCGCGTCGCCGGTCGAGATCGACAGCGTCAGAGAGCCCACATTGCCGGCACCGTCCAGGAAAGCCGTCGAGGCGGCACAGGTCTTATGCGCATCCTGGCCGGTATCGAGCGTGTCGATGATGGTGGTCCAACGCCCGAAAGTTTTGGTGGCGGGCAAATCAGCGCTCGGCTTGGTTTCGTCCTGTGCGACCGCGCCGGAGGTGGCGAAAGCGGTCAGTGAACAAAGCAAAGCCGCGGCGGCGAGACGGGAAATGCGCATCATCGGTTCTCCAGTAAACCGCGCCGCCCGGAAGAGCGGCGCAAGCGCAGGATAAAAGATGACGCGCAGCGCCCGGTCAATCGAAACAGGGATCAACCCAGACAGGCGGTCAACCGAGATAGGGATAGAGCGGGAAGCGATCGGTCAGCGCCGTGACCTTGGCCTTCACCGCGGCCTCGACTGCCGCGTTGCCTTCGTCGGAATTCGCCACCTTCAGCCCGTCCAGAACCTCGGCGATCAGCTTGCCGATCTCGCGGAATTCCGCCTGGCCGAAGCCGCGCGTGGTGCCGGCAGGCGTGCCGAGACGCACGCCCGAGGTGACGAACGGCTTTTCCGGATCGAACGGGATGCCGTTCTTGTTGCAGGTGATGTTGGCACGGCCAAGCGCTGCTTCGGCGCGTTTGCCAGTGGCGTTCTTCGGCCTGAGGTCGACCAGCATCAAATGGTTGTCGGTGCCGCCGGAGACGATGTCGAGGCCGGTTTCCTGCAGGCTGGAGGCCAGCGCCTTGGCATTGGCGACGATGCTTTCGGCATAAGCCTTGAAGCTCGGCTTCAACGCTTCGCCGAGTGCCACCGCCTTGGCGGCGATGACATGCATCAGCGGACCGCCCTGCAGGCCGGGGAACACCGCCGAGTTCATCTTCTTGGCGATCTCCTCGTCGTTGCACAGGATCATGCCGCCGCGCGGGCCGCGCAGCGACTTGTGCGTGGTCGTGGTCACGACATGGGCATGGGGCAGCGGCGATGGATGCATGCCGCCGGCGACGAGGCCCGCGATATGCGCCATGTCGACCATCAGATACGCGCCGATCGAGTCGGCGATCTCGCGGAAACGCTTCCAATCCCAGATGCGCGAATAGGCGGTGCCGCCGGCCAGGATCAGCTTCGGCCTGGTCTCATGCGCGGTCTTCTCGATCGCGTCCATGTCGAGCAGATGGTCGTCCTTGCGCACGCCATAGGAGACGACCTTGAACCACTTGCCGCTCATGTTGACCGGCGAGCCGTGGGTGAGATGGCCGCCCGAATTCAGGTCGAGGCCCATGAAGGTGTCGCCGGGCTGCAGCAGCGCCAGGAACACCGCCTGGTTCATCTGGCTGCCCGAATTCGGCTGGACGTTGGCGAAATTGCAGCCGAACAGCTTTTTCGCGCGCTCGATGGCCAGTTCCTCGGCCACGTCGACGAACTGGCAGCCGCCATAGTAGCGCTTGCCCGGGTAGCCCTCGGCATATTTGTTGGTCATGATCGAGCCTTGCGCCTCGAGCACGGCGCGCGACACGATGTTTTCGGAAGCGATCAGCTCGATCTCATGGCGCTGGCGGCCGAGCTCGTTGCGGATGGCGCCGAAGATTTCCGGATCGGCGTCGGCAAGCATGGTCTCGAAGAAGGATTCGAATTTGTTGGAGGCTGCCGCTGCATTTGACATGGCTTGCTTTCCCTTGGGGCCGGAGGTCTGCGAGGTCGCCGCGCCATTAACACAGTTGTTTTCCGCCCGCCACGTTTGCGGCGCGAAATTTGCTAGCCGTTTTGCGGCAACATAGGCTCCGCAACGCTATTCGCGCGGCTCACGGCCTTTGAGGATCGCTTGAATTCCGGATCGATCTCGACATGCAGCCGTTTCGCTAGAGCAATTCCCGGAAAGGGCGCTGCGGTTTTTCGTCCGGAATTGCGCAAAGATACGACTAAGAGCGGCTCGGCGATTTAGCGAGTCGCTGATCCGATCCAAACAAAAAAAGGCCGCTGCGAGAGCGGCCTTTTTCTTTTTAAGATCGGATGGTTACAGCGCGGAGCTGATCTGCAGTTCGCTGGCGCCGTCGAGCCCGTAGATGTCGTCGCGGAACTGCACGACGCCCGGAGCGGTCGACCAGGCCGACAGATAGAGGAAGTGCACCGGCACGGGATTGACCACATTGATCGGCGTGTTCTCGCCGGTCTTGATCGCCGCCTCGAAATGCTGACGGTCCCAGCCGGGCGTGTCGCGCAGGATCCAGGTGACGAGGTCGCGCACGTTCTGGACGCGCACGCAGCCGGAGGAATCAAAGCGCATCAGCTTGCCGAACAGACTCTGCTGGGGCGTATCGTGCATGTAGACGCCGTCCGGGCTCGGGAAATTGATCTTGACCGAGGCCATGGCGTTGTTGTTGCCCGGATCCTGGCGGAAACGGTATTTCGCGGCATCGTCGGTCGACCAGTCGACCGACATGGGATCGACCTCGCTGCCGTCCGGCGCGAACAGCCGGATGTGGCTCTCCTTGAGGTAGTTGGGGTCCTTCCGCATCAGCGGAATGATGTCCTTGCGCACGATCGAGACCGGCGCGTTCCAGTACGGATTGACGATGATCTCGTTGATCTTCGAGTTCACGATCGGCGTCTGGCGGTCGATCTTGCCGACGATCGCGGTGTGGCGCAGCACGACGCGGTCGTTCTCGACCGCTTCGACCTGGGCGCCGGGAATGTCGACCAGCACGTAACGGCTGCCGAGCGTGCCGGCCTTCTCCTTCAGGCGCTGCAGATTGGTCTGCAGCTGGCCGAGCCGGATCTGCGCCGAGACGTTCATTGCCGTATAGGTGTACTTGCCCATGGCG
This sequence comes from Mesorhizobium sp. WSM4832, assembly GCF_055811115.1. Lineage (NCBI taxonomy): Bacteria > Pseudomonadati > Pseudomonadota > Alphaproteobacteria > Hyphomicrobiales > Phyllobacteriaceae > Mesorhizobium > Mesorhizobium sp. WSM4832. The sequence continues at coordinate 75,455 of NZ_JBVVQH010000027.1, forward strand.
CCGTCGGCCGGCAGGCCATGGCGGAGCTGGAAGCGCTTGACCGCCGAGTCGACATAGGAATCGAAGGCCGTCGAAATACCGGCGCTTTGCGGCAGGTCACCCGAGGCCATCAGGCGCTTGCGCAGCGGAACGACATCCGGATCGTCGACGCCGAGCTGCAATTTCTTGGTCGCAGGAACCTGTTCCCAGCCGCCCTGGGAGACGATGTTCTGGTACTGCGCCACCGCCTGCTCGGTGAAGGCGACCGTCTGCTGGCTGAAGATCGGCAGCGTCGAGGCGACCTTGTTGGTGTCGGTGCCGCGGGCGTCGAACTGGTCGTCCCAATTGCCGCGCGTCGAGGATTTCAAGATGTCCCCGATCACGTCCTGCGCGCTGGCATGGCCGGCGGCAATAGCGGCGGCAAGCGCGGAGGCACCGGTGAGGAAGAAACGGCGGCTGGTTCTCATGGCAGACATTCTTAGCTGATCGCTCTCGTTCAATTCGCTTGCCGGGCGGCTTGTCCGCACTCTAGGGGTGGCGAACTTAACAATTCGCCAACCATGACCCGCATTGCCGGCTGCCAGAAATGCGCTGCCGCCGCGCAGGTTCCAAGGAGCGCGAGGCATAGGCCCGCAGCATCACCCACAATCCGCATCCACCGCGAATATGGCGGCAACGTGGCCTTGGCTCGCGATTTGCTTATGGCGGGGAGATGAAACGAAAGGCAGCGATGCTTTTTTGCATCGCGAGGACATAGCGCATGGAGCTCTCCCCTTTGGCCGGAGCTCCACGCGCGCTGCTTGGCGGTCAAGCTCGCTTCGCAAAAGAAAAGGACCGGCGCGCTTCGGCACCAGCCCCATGTTCTTTCCCCCGAGGCCGCGCTTCTTCGGCGCGGCTTTCCCGTCCCAATTCCGAAGCACTCACATCCGGTAAGCGATGGTGTCGTTCCAGAAGCGATCCAGGCGCTGCAGCGCGCGGTTCATCTGCTTGAACTCGTCGGTGTTGATGCCGCCGACCTGCTCGATCGAGCCGACATGGCGCTCGTAGAGACCGGCGACGACGTCGGCCACCTCGTTGCCCTTCGGCGTCAGGGAGACGCGGACCGAACGGCGGTCGATGCGCGAGCGCTGGTGGTTGATGAAGCCGAGGTCGACCAGCTTCTTCAGATTGTAGGACACGTTCGAGCCGAGATAGTAGCCACGCGAACGCAGCTCGCCGGCGGTCAGCTCCGAATTGCCGATGTTGAAGAGCAGCAGCGCCTGGATGGCGTTGATGTCGGAGCGGCCGTTGCGGTCGAACTCGTCCTTGATCACGTCAAGCAGGCGGCGGTGCAGGCGCTCCACCAGCTGCAGCGATTCCATGTACAGCGAACGGATAGCCTCGCGGCGATCGTCGGATACGTTAGCGGTCTTCGCCGCCGGACGCGAATTGATCATTGTCTTTGCCTCTCGTTTGTCGCCTTGGTGATTTTTTGTTTTTCACCTTGATCGCGACACTATCGAATACTCATAAAATTCGACTTAAACGCCAGGGCTAACAAGAGCTTACCGGTAAGAGGTTTCGAAAGAGGCTTAACGTTCGGTCACCCGAGCAAGAACAATTAACCTAAAGATTTAGCCAATGGATTTTGGAGCAGAATGAGCCGCGAAATCGGCCCTGGAGCGGCCCTGGGCCTATTGGCGGACCTGGCGCTTCTGCAGCCAGATGATGACGCGAAAGACGATGTAGAGCAAGGCCACGCAGGCATGCGAGACGACGATCAACAGCCGATGGCCGAAGAGGTCGGGGAAGCCGGCATACATCACCGTCTCGGTCGCCGCGCAGATGAACCAGATCACCGGGCCCCAGGACGCCAGCATCCAGAGGCCGGCGGCAGCGAAGGGGAAGAACACGGCGAGCATGGCCGCCGCCACCTGCCAGTGCACCGGCATCAGGTCGAAGCGCCACAGCTCGCCCGGGTAGATGCCGATCAGGCGGATCCAGTAGAGGATGCCGAACAAAAGGCAGTAGCCGGCGATGACGCGCTGGAACCAGGCGAAGATGACCTCGGTGGCCGAGGGCTGCAGCACCACGCGCCTGGAGGTGACCTCGCTCACAGGGCGAGCTCCTTATCCCCGAGCGGCGCGAAATAGGCGTCGATGTCGGCCACGCTGACGTCCTCGAGGCTTGCCGGCCGCCAATGCGGCGTCGAACCCTTGTCGATGATGGCGGCGCGGATGCCTTCGTAGAAATCATGGCCGGCAAGCATGCGGTTCAGGATGCGGAACTCCATCTTCATGCATTCGTCCATCGACAGCGTCTGCCCGGCGCTGATCTGGCGCCAGGCGACGTTGAGGCTGGTCGGCGAGCGGGTTTTCAACGCCGCCAGCGTCTTTGCGGCAAAAGCATCTTCGGCCCCTGCCCGCCCCAGACTGTCGATGATGCCGGCGAGCGAGTTCTTCGAAAAATGACGCGCGATCGCCTCCACGTCCTGGCGCTCGGTCTCGCGTTTCGCAGGCACGAAGAAATCGCGCAATTCCGCATTGGCGTCGCCGCTTGTCGCCAGTTCGTCGAGCAGGCCGGCCTGATCCTCGGCCTTGATGGTGTGGGTGGCGAGCCCCGACCACAGCGCGTCGCCATAGCGGATGCGATTTCCGGTCAGCCCGAGATACATGCCGAAGCACCCGCCCAGATCCGGCAGCAAGTGGCTGGCGCCGACATCGGGGAAGAAGCCGATGCCGACCTCGGGCATGGCGAACTGCGCGTTCTCGGTCAGCACCCGATGCGAGCCGTGGAAGGAGATGCCGACACCGCCGCCCATCACGATGCCGTCGATCAGAGCGACGTAAGGTTTTTTGAAGCGGGCAATGCGGGCATTGAGCCGATACTCGTCGGCGAAGAAGTCGACAGGCGGCTTGCCAGCGCGGCCGGCCTCATAGATGTGCAGGATGTCGCCGCCGGCGGAAAACGCCCTGCCCTCGGCCTTGACGACGACGACACCGACCCCAGCGTCCTGCTCCCATGCGTCGAGCGCCTTGCCGAGCGCCTTGACCATATTGTGCGTGACGGCGTTGAGCGCCTTCGGCCGGGTCAACGTGACCACGCCCGCCTTGCCCAGCCGCTCGAAGCGGATCTCATCGGCTCCGCCAAAATCCATCACCAGAGAATCCTTCTCTCGGCCCTTCCAGGGGGATTGAAGTGCTAAAGGCGGCATAGGGATGCGTCAATGGCGGCATTGCCGCGCTGGCGGCCAGCCGCGTCCGGTGTTAGGTAACCGGCAAAGTGTCGCGCCCGCGCGGCCCGACAGATTTCGAGTAAATCGACATGGCCGGATTTTCTCGTTTCGTGGCTGGATTGGCAGGTCTCCTTTGCCTGGGAGCTCCGCCGGCTGTCGCTGCGGCAGGTTTGGAACTTTACCAGGCGCAGACGATCGTCACCGGCACCGGCGAGCCGAACCGCGAGATCGGCTTCAAGGACTGCCTGGACAAGGTGCTGGTCAAGGTTTCCGGCGATCAGCGGCTGACGCAGAAGCCGGAGATGCTGGCGCTGCGCGACAAGGCAGCCGACTTTGTCCAATCCTTCCGCTACCGCGACCGGCTGGAAGGCATTCCGATCCATGACGAGCAAGGCACGCATGACCGGCCGCATGATCTGACCTGTCTGTACAAGCCAGCGGTCGTCGACAAGCTCCTGGCGCAGCTCGGCAGCAAACCCTGGCACGGCGAGCGGCCGACGATCGCCGTCTTCCTGACGACGGAGCAAGGCGCGAGGCATTTCGTGCTGACACAAGACGAGGATCGCGGCGAAACGATGCGCGAATCCTTCGCCAATGCCGCCCGTCCGTTGCTGATGCGCGTCACCTTTCCAAAAGCCGCGCAGCTTGGCGGCCTCGATGAGAAAGCGCTCTCCGGTGCCGATATGGCAAGGCTCGACAAACTCGCGAAGAAAGTTGGAGCGGCTCGAGCGCTCGCCGGCAGCATCGTATGGAGCGACAAGGAACTTGGCTGGATCGCCGACTGGCGTCTGGCCGATCGCGGCAGGACTTATCGTTGGCAAGCGCGGGGTGTAAGCTTCGACGAGGCTTTCCGCGTGGCGATAAAGGGCGCGGCGCAGATTTTGTCGGGGAGTGGACGGCCTTGAAGGTCGGCGCCGCCCCTCATCCGCCCTTCGGGCACCTCCCGTGAACAGGCAGAAGGCAGGCTGGCACAATCGTGTCGCATTGGTCAGCGGCAAAGGTGCGTGGTAAAAGCCGGTCCAAAAGAGAGTTTCGGCCATGAACAGATTCACCCCCGCAAAGCCGGCCGGCGCGCGCAGCGTCGATGAGATCACCGGCGGCCGGCGGCTGCGGCGCATGCGCAAGGCCGACTGGTCGCGCCGGCTGGTGCAGGAAAACCAGCTTTCGGTGAACGACCTGATCTGGCCGATCTTCGTCATCGACGGCAAGAACACGCGCCAGCCGATCGCCGCCATGCCGGACGTCTATCGCCTGACCATCGACCTCGCTGTCAAGGAAGCCGAGCGCGCGGCCAAGCTCGGCATTCCGGCGATCGCCACCTTCCCCAATGTCGAGCTTGCGCTGCGCGACCAGACCGGCTCGCACATCCTCGACCCGGACAATGTCATCAACCGCGCCACGCGCGCCATCAAGGACGCGGTGCCGGAGATCGGCATCATCACCGACGCCGCGCTCGACCCGTTCACCAGCCACGGCCATGACGGCATCCTGCGCGACGGCATCATCGTCAATGACGAGACGGTGGAGCAGGTCACCGCCGCGGCCGTCATCCAGGCGGCGGCCGGCGCCGACATCATCGCGCCGTCCGACATGATGGACGGCCGCATCGGCGCCATCCGCGACGCGCTCGACGCCAACGGTTTCCAGGACGTGGCAATCATGTCCTACGCGACGAAGTTCGCTTCGGCCTTCTATGGCCCGTACCGCGAGGCCGTCGGCACCGCCGGCCTGCTCAAGGGCGACAAGAAGACCTATTACATCGACCACGCCAATTCGGACGAGGCGGTGCGCGAGGCCGAGCAAGACCTGGCGGAAGGCGCCGACATGCTGATGGTGAAGCCGGGGCTGCCTTATCTCGACATCATCCGCCGGCTGAAGGACGAGCTACAGATGCCGACCTTCGCCTATCAGGTGTCAGGCGAATATTCGATGATCAAGGCAGCCGCCGCCAATGGCTGGATCGACGGCGAAAAGGCGATGCTGGAATCGCTGCTTGCGCTGAAGCGCGCCGGCTGCGACGGCATCCTGACCTATTTCGCGCCAACGGTGGCGGAGATGCTGAGGGGATAATCGTTCCTCTCAAAACTCCACGTCGAGCTCGATGATCTCCTCGGGCTCAGCCAGCGCACCTTGCGTCCAGTCCTGCATCAGCGGCCAATTGAACATCGTTTCGCAATAAGCGGCCAGCGGCGCGTCAAGTTCGACAGCATAGGTGCGGAAGCGGGTACAGACCGGCGCGTACATTGCGTCGGCAACCGTGGGCGAGGCGCCGAACAGCCACGGCCCGCCATAGGTCGCCAGGCATTCCGACCAGATCGTCCTGATCCGCTCCACATCCGGCCGCGCGCCGGAGAAGAGCTTGAAGCTCTTGTGCCTGGCTTTCAGGCTCATCGGCAGCGCCGAGCGCAGATTGTGGAACCCCGAATGCATCTCGCCAGACACCGCGCGGCAATGCGCGCGCACCACGCGATCGGCCGGCAACAGGCCTGAGCCGGGCACGGTCTCGGCCAGATATTCGGCGATCGCCAGCGTGTCCCAAACCGTTACCCCGTCATGGGTCAGCCGCGGCACCAGCACCGAAGGCGACAGAAGCAGCAGTTCCTGCCGCTGCTCGGGGTCGTCGATGTCGACGCGCTGCTCCTCGAATTCCAGGCCGGCCATGCGGCAGAGCAGCCAGCCGCGCAGCGACCAGGATGAATAGTTCTTCGACGAGATCGTCAACGTCGCCTTTGTCATGCCGTTCGGGCCTCCAAGCCTTTCGCCGGCAACAATCCTCTCGCAATGCACAAAAATTTGCACTAGCTTTTTTGCACTGCCGAAATCACTGCCCGGAACGGGGTGCCTTGCGATGCTGTACCAGGCTTACCAGTTGCAGGACGACCTGACCGCCCCGGCGCGTTTTTTCGCCGATCTCATGCGCTCGGCGATGGCCGGCATGGTCTCGGGCGATGGCCTGAAACGGCGCTTGGCTGCCGGGCTGGAGATGATCGCCCGCTTCAAGCTCAGCCATGCGCGGCCGGATTTCGACATACAATCCGTCAGGGTCGGCAATCGCGACGTGCCGGTCATCATGGAGACGGCACTCGACCTGCCGTTCGGCAAGCTTCTGCGCTTCGCCAAGGACATGGATACGCGCCAGCCGCGGGTGATGGTGATCGCGCCTTTGTCGGGCCATTTCTCGACGCTGCTGCGCGGCACGGTGGAGACGCTTCTGGCCGACCACGAGGTCTACATCACCGACTGGGTCAATGCGCGCGACGTGCCGCTTGCGGCCGGCAGCTTCGGAGTCGACGACTATGTCGACTACATCATCCGCTTCCTGGAAACGATCGGCCCGGGCGCGCACATCCTGGCGGTCTGCCAGCCCTGCGTCCAAGCGCTTGCAGCCGTCGCCGTCATGTCCGAGGACAGGCATCCGTCGACACCGCGCTCGATGACGCTGATGGCGGGGCCGATCGATCCGCGCGAGAGCCCGACCGAGGTCAACGAATTCGCGGTCAGCAAGTCGCTGGCCTGGTTCCAGAGTTCCGTCATCTCCCGCGTGCCCTGGCGCCATGCAGGCCGTGGACGCCGGGTCTATCCGGGCTTTCTCCAGCTTGCCGCGTTCCTGGCCATGAACATGGACCGTCACACCACGGCCCACGGCAAACTGCGTGACCATCTGGCAGCCGGCGAGACGGCCGAGGCCGACAAGATCAAGACCTTCTACGACGAGTATTTCGCGGTGCTCGACCTCACCGAGGAATTCTATCTCGAAACCATAGACCGCGTGTTCCAGAAGGCCGAACTCGCTACCGGCACCTTTACGTTCCGTGGCAGCCTGGTCGACCCGGGCGCGATCCGCAACACGGCGCTGCTTACCGTCGAGGGCGGGCGTGACGATATCTGCGCACTCGGCCAGACCTCGGCAGCCCATGATCTGTGCCGTTCGCTGCGTCCGCATTTGAAGCGCCACCACCTGCAGGCCAATGTCGGCCACTACGGCGTCTTCAACGGCAAGCGCTGGGAGCGCGAAATCTATCCGGTCGTGCGCAACCTCATCCTGGCGATGGAGTAGCGTTTCGCCGCCGGCAGTTCGGGCCTGCAGGAATTGCGTTGCACATTGCCGCGGTCAAAAACCGCTTGCAACCCACAATCAGTTTGGTTAAAACAAACTGCTTGCAAAAAACAACTGGTTTAGGAGGCAGTCATGTCCAAGCTGCGTGTCAATGCTTTCACCCTGTCGCTCGACGGTTTTGGCGCCGGGCCTGATCAGGATCTCGCCAATCCGCTCGGTGTCGGCGGCGAAAATCTGCACAAATGGATGATCGGCACCCGCACCTTCCGCCAGATGGTGATCGGCAAGGACGGCGGCACCACCGACATCGATGACGGCTTCGCCGTGCGCAGCTTCGAGAATCTCGGCGCGTGGATCCTCGGCCGCAACATGTTCGGGCCGGTCCGCGGCGAATGGCCGGACGAGACGTGGAAAGGCTGGTGGGGCGACAACCCGCCCTACCACGTGCCGGTCTTCGTGCTGACGCATTACAAGCGAGCGCCGATCACCATGGAAGGCGGCACGACCTTTTACTTCGTGACCGACGGCATCCATTCGGCGCTCGAACAGGCAAAGGCAGCGGCCGGCGATAAGGATGTGCGGGTCGGCGGCGGCGTCTCGACCGTCAGGCAATATCTCGAGGAGCGGCTGATCGACGAGATGCATCTGGCGATTTCGCCGGGACTGCTCGGCTCCGGCGAGCACCTCTTCGCCGGGCTCGACATGCTGAAGCTCGGCTACCGCTGCACCGAACAGGTGGCGACGGCCGATGCGACCCATGTGATGATCGGGCGGGCTTAGGCGAAGAAGCCCTTTCTCCCCGTATAGTGACCTATCGCATTCACACATCTCGGTTGCGCTTTGCAGCGAAGCGCGATTCTTTGTCTGAGCTAGGAATGTGGGAGATGTGGCATGACAGGGATCGAGTACGGACTGGGGCGATTTGGTGATCGCTTCCTGCAAAAAGGGGGGCCTGCCTGCATGCTGCGCTGGTTGCGCGGCCTGGATCGTGCATTCGCCGCCTTGGCGCAGGTCGGGCAGGCGAGATGCGGTTCCGACGCTTTTTGCACAACAGTTCGGTAACGGCGGTGGAGATGGCGCAGCACGCCGGCGCGCTGACCGGGCAGCGTGCAGCCGGCCGGCACGTCGTTGCGGTGCAGGACACCTCGGAGTTGGTGCTGAAGGGTCGCCGCGCATCGGACCGCTACGGCTCGGTTGGCAATGGCAAGGCGGCAGGCTTGCTGCTGCACCCGGTTCTTGCGATGGAGGCCGGCACAGGAGCGCTGCTGGGTCTTGTGGCGATGCAGGTCTGGAACCGCAATGGACAAGAGCAGGCGCCACGACGCCAGCGGACGACGACGCTCAAGGAATCGCAGCGCTGGATCGATGCGACACGGCAGGCCGGCGAGGTTCTGGATGAAGCAGCCAGCATCACCATGGTGTCGGATCGCGAGAGCGACTTCTATGAGCTGTTTGCGACACGGCCGCACAACGTCGATCTGGTCGTGCGGGCCTGCCAAAACCGACGCGTCGACACACAACAGGACGAACCGGGCTTGCTGTTTGCCTTCATCGACGCGCAGCCCGAGCAAGCCCGGTTCGCGGTGACCATTCCCGCCGCCCCTGGGCGCAGGGCACGAGATGCCGAGTTGGCGATGCGCTTCGCGCCGGTGAGGCTGCGGCGGCCGCTCAACGGAGCCGATCCAGCGTTGCCCGACATGGTTGGCTTGACCCTGGTCGACGTTCGCGAGACCTCGCAACCGGATGATGGCAATGAACCCGTGCACTGGCGGTTGCTGACCACCCACGCTGTCGCCACCGTTGCCGAGGCGCGTCGCGTCATCGATCTCTACCGTATGCGCTGGACCATCGAGGAGTTCTTCCGCACGCTCAAGACAGCCGGCTTCGACATCGAGGGGGCCGATATTGGCGAGCCGCAAGCCATGACCAACTTCGTTGCCGCGGCCACGATTGCCGCCGTTACCATCAAGCAACTCGTGCAGGCCCGCGACGGCAACACCGATCAGTGTCTAGGCGATGCTTTCGATCCTGACGACCGTCCCATCCTTGAAGCCGTCTGCGCCAAGCTTGAGGGCAAGACCGAGCGACAACGCAATCCTCACCCGAAAGGCTCCATGGCCTTTGCCGCCTGGGTCATCGCCCGCCTGGGCGGCTGGACCGGTTACTACGGCAAGCCAGGCCCCAAGGTCATGCGCATCGGCTTGGCCGAGTTCAACGCCATTAAATACGGCGTTCGTCTCGAGCTTCCAAATGTGTGAATCCGATAGGTATAGTGACGGGGAGAAATGCCCGGCAGGGCAATGAGGGGCAGCGCTGCCGGTGGAGATTAGCGACAGGTTCCCGATGCCATTTGACCTTTGCGGCGAATTGGGGCTCAACCACCGACGTCGGCGCCGCCCCTCATCCGCCCTTCGGGCACCTTCTCCGTGAACGGGGAGAAGGAAATAACCCTCAATACTTCTCCGGCACGTAGAGGTCGCGCGGCAGGACCTGGCGCTCGTATTGCGGGTTGAAGACGCGCTCCGGCAGCGTGATTTCCTCGTGCGGAACCTCCTCATACGGCAATTGCTGCAGCAGGTGGTCGATGCAGTTCAGCCGCGCCCGCTTCTTGTCGTTGCCCTCGACGATGAACCAGGGCGCTTCCGTGATGTTGGTGCGGGCGAAGGTCTCTTCCTTGGCCTTGGTGTATTGCTCCCAGCGCACGCGCGACTGCAGGTCCATGGGCGACAGTTTCCACTGCTTCATGGGATCGTGGATGCGCATCAGGAAGCGCATCTGCTGTTCCTCGTCGGTGATCGAGAACCAGTATTTCACCAGGGTGATGCCGGAACGGACCAGCATGCGCTCGAATTCCGGCACGTCGCGGAAAAACTCCTCGACCTGGTCCCCGTTGGCGAAGCCCATCACCCGCTCGACGCCGGAGCGGTTGTACCAGGAGCGGTCGAACAGCACGATTTCGCCACCGGCCGGCAGATGCGGCACGTAGCGCTGGAAATACCATTGCGACTTTTCACGCTCGGTCGGCGCCGGCAATGCCACGACACGGGCGATGCGAGGGTTGAGGCGCTGCGTGATGCGCTTGATGACGCCACCCTTGCCGGCGGAGTCACGGCCCTCGAAGATCACCACAAGCTTCTTCTTGTGGTAGGCGACCCATGACTGCAGCTTGATCAGTTCGGACTGCAGCCTGAGCAGCTCGCGGAAATAGGTCATGCGCTCCATGGAAGGCGGATGCGACTTCTTGTAGATCTTGGCGATCTCGAGCGAGAGCGCCGGTTCGGAAATCTCCAGCTCATAGTCCTCGTCGAGCGTGTCTTCGAGTTCGGCTTCGAGCCAGTCCTTCGCCCCGGAATTCGGCTTCACTTCATTCATCGCGCAGCTCCGTCTGTCTGTCAGCCATATCGCTTCGGAATGCGCTGCGGCTCCGGCCGAACACGACACTCCGTAAGCCGACTGAGATACAGAGGCGCAATGACGGTTTTATTGCAAGCGCGGGACGACAGCATCGAAATAGCCGATATGTGATCGGCGCGTATCGGCAGCGGGGCGACAAGCCACCTGAATTGTCCTACAAATCCCCTTGCCTCTTCCCGGCGCTCGCCACGGCGCTTCTTCAACAATTGCGAGGACTGACATGGAATACCGCACGCTGGGCCGTTCCGGCTTGAAAGTCTCGACATTGACGCTTGGCACCATGACCTTCGGCGGCTCGGGCCCATTCGCCGCCGTCGGCAATTCCGATCTGGCGGAAGCCAGGCGCATCATCGACACCTGCATCGATGCCGGCATCAACCTCATCGACACCGCGAATGTCTATTCCAACGGCCTCTCGGAAGAGATCATCGGCGAGGCGCTTGGCGGCAAGCGCAAGAACGATGTGCTGATCGCCTCGAAGGCGCGCATGCGCATCGGCAGCGGCCCCAATGACGAAGGCCTGTCGCGCCACCATCTGATCCGCGAATGCGAAAGGAGCCTGAATCGGCTCAAGACGGACGTCATAGACATCTATTTCGTCCACCAGTGGGACGGGCTGACGCCGCTGGATGAGACGGTCTCGGCGCTCGACACCTTGGTCAACCAGGGCAAGGTCCGCTATATCGGCTGTTCCAATTACTCGGGCTGGCAGGTGATGAAGGCGCTGGCTGTCAGCGACAGCCGCCATCAGGCCCGTTTCGTCACCCAGCAGATCCACTACACGCTGGAAGCGCGCGAGGCCGAATACGAATTGCTGCCGATCTCGGTCGACCAGGGCCTCGGCGTGCTGGTCTGGAGCCCGCTGGCCGGCGGCCTGCTGTCCGGCAAATATCATCGCGACAGCCCAACCGCGCGCCAGATCGGCGGCTGGAAGGAACCGCCGATCCGCGACGAGGATCGCCTGTGGCGCATCGTCGATGTGCTGGTCGATATCGGCAAGGCACGCGGCGTCTCAGGCGCGCAGGTGGCGCTTGCCTGGCTGCTCGGCCGTCCTGCAATAAGCTCGCTGGTGATCGGCGCCCGCAATGAGGCGCAGCTCGAGGACAATCTCGCCGCGGCCAGCCTTTCGCTCACCGAAGAAGAGCGCCAGCGCCTCGATGCCGTCAGCCGGCCACCGGTGCTTTACCCCTACTGGCACCAGCAGTACACGGCAAGGGACCGTTTCGGACCGGCCGATCGGGTGCTCGACCGCTCTCATGCCTAGGGCGCAGCGAGGGTGTTTTACGCAATTCCGGACGGAAGGCTACGGCGAAGCCGAGCCTGACCGCTACGCACTTTTCCTGGAATTGCCTTAGCCGGCGATAAAGCGCCAGACTTCCGCGTCGGGCTTTATCTGCCCGCTCAGCACGAAATATTTATAGAGGACGAGCAGCGAGATCGCCTGCTCGTCCGGCTCGTTGCCAAATTTGCGGCAATAGGCGTTGGCGGCGGCGGTGATCCGTCCCGCCTCGTTGGGATGTTTTTCGAAATAAGCCACCTTGTCGGCCAGGTCGGAGAAATCCTGCTCCAGCGGCACGTAGTGGACATTGGGCTCGACCTGGGCTTCGGCGAACCAGGTTTCGTAAGTCGGTTCCGGCATCAGGCAGAGCGAATTGGAGCTCATGATCCATTTCAGGTTTGTCGCGACATCATTGCCTTCGAGCGAGACGATATAGCGATAACGCCGTTGTTCCTCGATGTTCAGAAACGGCTTGCGGTATCCGTCCGGCGCATCGGCCCTGTGGGAGCCCGCATCGCAGATCGGCAGGTCGGCGGCCATTTCCACGAAGCGGGTGCGAATCGGGTTGTTGAGATGCCCGCGCCAGACCACCATCGGACGCTTGGCCGCGAAAGGCAGGCTGTCGGGCGGCATGTAGAAGTGGCGGAACTTGTTGAGCTTCATCAGCACGCCGTTCGCGTTGTCGTCGCCGATGGGCCGGTCCTTGACGATCCTCGGAAACTCCGGAACGCCGACGACGTCGCCGTATTCGAAATCGATCAGCAGGCCGGGATCGAAGTAGCGGGCGAATTCCTTGAGGTCGTAATAATACATGCTGGAAGAGGACGGCAGCTTGCCGACGGCTATGGCGTCCGGACTGGGCACGAACGGGTGCTCCAGCTTGTTGTAGTAGTTCAGTCGCTCGCGGACCGTCTTGCCCGAAAGCCTGGCCTGCTCAAGCCTGCTGGCCAGGCGATCGCGAAACAGTGATTGCGGTGCGCGGTCACGCGCGAAATTGCGCGCGTAATAGAACAGCTTTGCGGCGGTTCGTGAAATTGTGGCCATGCGTCCGCGAGTTCAGCAAGATAGTCAACGGTAGTCAGCCTTCATCCCCCTAGTCTCCTACAGCATTCTCCCGGTCATGTTGCAAGCCCGCTAATGCGAATGGCCGCGCGATACCTACGCTGCGACGACGGCGAATCCCCTGGCGCGCAAGCCGCGCCGGTCGTCATGCAGCGAGGTGACCAGCCGATCGCGACTGCCGGCGATGTGATCGGAAAGCAGCCGCGCCGCTGCGTCGGCATGACCGGCCCCGACGGCGGCCAGGATGGCGTGATGTTCGGCCCAGGCGCGGTCGAGCGCCTTTTCATCGCGCACCTCCAGCCAGCGCGCCCGCGACAGCCTGGTCATCGCGTCGCGAACCCCCCTGAGCAGAAACTCGTTGCCCGAAAGCCTTGCCAGTTCGATGTGGAAATCCATGCCGACGCGGTGCCACTCCTCGCGCGGTGTCTCGGCATCGCAGGAATCAAGCATCGCGGCGATCACGTCGATCCCGCCGCGGTCTTCGAGCGCCGCCGTCAGGCGGACCGCCGCGACCTCGACCGCCTCGCGGTAGACGGCGATCTGCCCGAGTTCCGCAAGGTTGATCGGCGCCACCGTCCAGCCGCGGCCGTCACGGCCGATCAGCCCTTCCGTCTCCAGGCGCAGCAGCGCCGCCCGCACCGGTGTGCGCGAGGCGCCGAAACGGCTCTCGATCCAGCGCTCGGTCAACCTTTCGCCCGGGCCGATCTCCAGCCCGAGGATCATTTCGCGAAGCTGCCTTTCGACGTTCTGCATCTGCGACATTGTCGTCCCGCTTTCCAAAGCCGCATTGACAAGCGGCACGTGCCAGGTCCATGACGGATACCGGATTGGTATCCCAAATTGGTATCCGCAACAACCCCAGCATTGGCACGCGTGACATGACGCCCAACGGATCCGAACAGAGCGGCTTCAACATCCATTGGCGCCGCAACCTTGCCGTCTGCTTCGCCGGCTCATTCAGCACGCTTATCGCCATGACGCTGCTGCTGCCGTTCCTGCCCCTCTATGTCGAGCAGCTCGGCGCCGTTGGTCACGCGGCGATCGTGCAGTGGTCGGGCGTCGCCTATGGCGCGACCTTCTTCGCGGCCGCGCTGGTCGCGCCCTTGTGGGGTCGGTTGGGCGACCGCTACGGCCGCAAGCTGATGCTGGTGCGCGCTTCCTTCGGCATGGCGATCTGCATGTCGCTGACCGGCATGGTTCAGAGCGTCTGGCAGTTGGTGCTGCTTCGGCTGCTGATCGGCTTTGCCGGCGGATATTCGTCGGGTTCCACGATCCTGGTGGCGATGCAGACGCCGAAAGAGCGCTCAGGCTGGGCGCTGGGCGTGCTGGCGGCTGGCATAACGGCGGGTTCGCTGGTCGGACCGCTGCTCGGCGGCCTGCTGCCGCCGCTGATCGGCATCCGCGCGACCTTCCTGCTTTCGGGCGCCGTCATCTTCCTGGCGTTCCTGGCGACGACTTTCCTGATCAAGGAGAATCCGCTGGCGCCAAAGCCCGCCTCGACGGCGAAACCGAAAAGCGGCTGGTCGCAGATCCCCGACAAGCGGCCGATCGTCGCCATGCTGGCCACCGGCATGCTGCTCGCCTTCGCCACCATGTCGATCGAGCCGATCATCACCGTCTATGTGCAGCAGCTTATCGAGGACCAGAGCAAGGTGACCATGGTCGCCGGCGTGGTCATGTCGGCGGCGGCGCTCGGCACCATCCTGTCCTCATCCTGGCTGGGAAAACTCGCCGACCGCGTCGGCCATTGGAACGTCGTGGTCGGCGCGCTCGCGGTCTCGGCGCTGCTGCTAATCCCGCAGGCTTTCGTCACCAACGGCTGGCAGCTGATCGGCCTGCGCTTCCTGATGGGCCTGGCGCTGGGCGGCCTGTTGCCCTGCATCACCAGCGTCATCCGCCACAACATCCCTGACGGGATCGGCGGCAACGTGCTTGGACTGGCGATCTCGGCGCAATATGTCGGCCAGGTCGCGGGGCCGTTGTCCGGCGGCTTCGTCGGCGGGCATTTCGGCATGCGCTCGGTGTTTTTGGGCACGTCGGTGCTGATGGCGCTCGGCGCCGTCTACAACTGGATTGTCCAGTCGCGCCGGGCACGGCATATGCTGCTGGAAACCGGCGAGTCCTGACGGGGTCGCTTCCCGGCCAACCAGGACGGAGTGCACCATGACGAACCCTTCTGAGAAGGCTGCGAACAGCAACCGACTGTTTGTGCTGGCGGGCGGGCTTATCGGTGCAGCCGGCGTGGCGTTATCGGCGGCGGCCGCGCATCGCGGCGGCGCCTTTACCGGCACGGCGGCCAACTTCCTCCTGATGCATGCACCGGTATTCCTGGCCGTCGGCCTTGCCGGCGCCAACCGCTGCCTCAGGATCGCCAGCCTCGTGCTGCTTGCGGGCCTGCTCCTGTTCTGCGGCGATCTGCTCGCCCGCGACTTTCTCGGCTCGCGGCTGTTTCCGATGTCGGCGCCGATCGGCGGCACCCTGCTGATCGCCGGCTGGGTGGCGATCGCCGTCTCGGCGCTCTGGCGCCGTGGCCCGTAGACTATTTTCGGTCCGCACGCCGCTTGCGCTTGCGCACGGGCTGCTCGCCGACGCGGCGCCGCTCCGGCTGCTCGGTTCCGGGGGTGATGCCCCAATAGTTGCGGTAGATGTCCTGAAACAGACGACCAATCGGATGCATGACTGCTTCTCCTCAAGATTGAATCGATCCAATTTACTGGCACAAAAAAGGCTGGTCGATCAGCCGCGCTTGCGCTCCACGATGAAGCGCGCCTCACGCTTCCATGGGCTTGCCTTGCCGCGGCGCTTCTCACTCGTAGCGGCCGAGGCGATGCCCCAATCGTTGCTGTAGACGTCCTCGAACAAAAAGTTGACCGGATGCATGGCACCCTCCCTTTTGAAACCTGCTCCAAGCCGGCGGGATTGCAAACTTGGATCGATTCAAAAATAAGCCTTCCGCATTCGGAGTCAAGCAGAATTTTGAATCGATCCAACAAAAATGATAGGTGGACCGGAGATCGATCCCCGTTCATGTATTGCAGTGGGCGGTTCCGGGAGAACAGACATGGCATCACAGATCGAAGGCCAGGCTCGACCGATCCGGCTGGCGGATATCGCCAAGGCCGCGGGCGTCTCGCATGGCACGGCCTCCAACGTCTTCAGCCGCCCGGAGATCGTGCGCGCCGAGGTGCGCGAGCGGGTCAAGGCGGTGGCGGAGCAAATGGGCTATGCCGGCCCCGATCCGAAAGGCCGCCTGCTGCGCGCCGGCAAGGTCAACGCCATTGGCGTCGGCACGACCGAGCCCCTCTCCTATTTCTTCGAGGATCCCTTTGCCCGCGTCATGATGGCCGGCATCTCGGAAGCCTGCGACGCTACGGGGGCGGGAATCGCGCTTGTGTCAGCCGCCAACCAGGAGAAGCTCGCCTGGAACATCCAGAGCGCGCTTGTCGACGGCTTCATCCTGTTCTGTATCGAAGGCGGCTCGCGCCTGGTCGAACTGACACGCGAGCGCAGGCTGCCTTTCGTGGCGCTGGAGCTCGGCTTCCACGATGAGACCATCTCGGCGATCGGTGTCGACAACATCGCCGGCGGACGGCTCGCGGCGCGCCATCTTGCCGAACTCGGACATCGCCGTTTCGCCGTGCTGTCGCTGACCCTCGGCGAGGACCGCACCGGTCTCGTTACGCCGGAAATGGTCCGCTCGGCGGTCTACACGGGAACGCGCGATCGTCTCGCCGGCTATTTCGAGGAACTGTCCAGCTTCGGTATCGATACGACGAGGATCCCGATCTTCGAAACCGAGAACGAGGAAAAGAGCACCAGGGCTGGCCTGGAGGCGATCTTCGCCGGCGGCGAGCCGCCGAGCGCCATCCTGGCGATGTCGGACAGGATGGCCATGATCGCCATCGACTGGCTGACCGCGCGAGGTCTGAAAGTGCCGCAAGACGTTTCCGTCGTCGGCTTCGATGGCGTGCCGGACGGCGCGCTTTGCGATCCGCCGCTGACCACGATCGCCCAGCCGATCACCGAGATCGGCCGCCGCGCCGCGCGCATGATCCTCGACCATGACGGCGCCGTGCGGCGCGAGACGATGGGCGTCGAGCTCGTCGTCAGGGCCTCGACCGGCCCGGCCCCGAAAGCCTGAGCAAGCCCAGAGCGTTTTTCCTGGAAGGAAACCGCCAGGCAGTTTCCTTTCCATTACATCAGTAGCCGCCTGCCCTCGCCGGCACCGGCCGCGCGCTGAAAGACCCGCGTGCGGGCTCCTCGCGCACCGGCTTGGCGCGGGACGGGCCGAGGCTGGCAAGCCATTCGAGATAGAGCGCAAGCGCGAGCTGCATGGCGATGCCGGCCGCGATCAGCAGCGTATCGTAGGCCAGCCCCCCTGGGTTGATCAGCTTCAGCACCTGCGCCGCCATGGCAAGCAGCGTGCCGGCGACGAACACCGGGAGTGAGCGCTTGCCCATGATCGCCAGCGGATTGTCGGGCCGCACGCGGAAGAGGTTCGAGACCGCCGGCAGCGCGACGATCAGATAGCTGATGGCGAGAATGTGCAGCAGCCGCGGCAGCGACAGGAAGGTCTTGTCGAAGCCGCCGATCACCACCGGCAGATTGAACCAGGTGATCTGGCCCCATAGCGGGCTGTGCACCCAGATCGCCGCGCCGGCCACATAGATGCCGGCGGCGCCCAGCAGCCACGGATTGACCGGGATCCGCCCGCCCCGCTTCACATGCAGCATGGCGGCAAGGCCGATGTTGAACAGGAACTGCCAGGACAGCGGATTGAGGAACCAGAGGCCAGGCTCGGGATAGTTCGGCGGCGCGATCTGCCAGATGCCGGCAACGAGCCAGAGCAGACCCGACACGATCAGCGCCGGCACCGGCCGATAGCTGACAAACAGCACGAAAGCGGGCGCCGCCAGAAGCAGCGCCGCATAGACCGGCAGGATGTTGTTGTAACCGAGCTGGTGGCCGAGCGTGACGATGCCGAGCAGCACCTGCGGCGTGTTCTTCATCAGCGGCTCGATGTTGATCATCGTCAGCATCTCGGGCCTGTGCGCGAACACCGCGGCGGCGCAAAACAGCGCGATTACCACCATCGTGATGACGATGTGGCAGATATAGAGCACGCCGGCGCGCCGCCACATCTTCAGTGTCGCGAGCAGTCGGCCGCCCGGCTTGAATTTCGTCCCATAGGCAAGCGCCACCGAGATGCCGGAAATCAGCACGAAGGCTTCGGCGGCATCGGAAAAGCCGAAATTCTTGTAGGTCCAGTTCTCGAAGACCGTGCCTGGCACATGGTCTACGAAAATGGTGAGCAGCGCGAGCGCGCGCAGGACGTCGATGCGCGTATCGCGCTCTGAAGGAACAGGCGTGGTCATCGACAAAAGGCCTCAAAGCTGGTTGTTCATTGCCAGCAAATGCGACCCCCGGGGCGCACCGCTTCGATTCCTCCCACCGGGAGTGTATCTGCGCAGAAACGGACTGAAATGCGCCGGGTTCAATCAACTTTCGCGGAGCGCGAAAATATTCCGTTTTGAAGCCGGCAAATCAACGAATCTCTCATGGAATCAAATAGATATGAGCATGTCCGAATATAGCGGCGAAAACAGCATTCTTCGCCGCGATCTCGCTTTCGCCTACCGCCTGTTGAAACCTGCAAACGCCAGCAGCGAATGCCTGTTCGTGTTGCACGGGTCGGGCGTCGACGAGACGACAATGCTGCCGCTCGCAATGCAGATCGCGCCACGCGCGGTAATCGTCGCGGCGCGCGGCCGCATTCCACAGGAGGACGGGTTTCGCTGGTTCGAGCGGATCACGCCGACCAGTTTCGAACAGGCCTCCATCCATGCCGAGACGGCCGCCTATGCCCAGTTCGCGGCGGAAGCCGCACGGCAACACGGGCTCGACCTGCAGCGTGCGACCTTCCTTGGCTATTCGAACGGGGCCAATGTCGTCTCCAGCCTGATGCTGCTCCATCCCGGCGTGGCCCGGCAGGCGGCGCTTTTGCGGGCGATGCCAGTGCTCGACACGTCGCCGATGACCGATCTCGGCGGAACACGTGTGCTGATCGTCGCGGGCGCCGCCGACCAGAACTACGGCCCTTTCGCGCCCGCGCTGGTGACGCTGTTCAGCCAGCGGCGCGCCGAAATCGACGCGCGCATTGTTCCCTCGGGCCACGAATTCGGCGATGCGGACGCGGCGATCGTGCGGCAGTGGCTGGCAGGGCCTATGCCGATCGCCTGACCGCGCCGGCGATCAGAAGGTTAAAGCCGGCCCTCGCAAACGTCCCGCAGCCATCCGCCGGTGCCAGCGAGCGCTTCGACGAGCGAGGGAGCAGCTAAACGCTTCGCCGATCCCTTAACCCTGCCCCATCCGGTTCCACGCATCGAGCCCGGCGATCTTGTAAGCCTCGGCCAGTGTCGGATAGTTGAAGGTGTTGTTGACGAAGAAGTCGACCGTGCCGCCGAGATTGATTACCGCCTGGCCGATATGGATGAGTTCGGTCGCGCCTTCGCCGACGATGTGGGCGCCGAGCAGGCGGCGGCTCTCGACCGAGAACAACAGTTTCAGGAAGCCGCTGCTGACGCCCATGATGTGGCCGCGCGAGGTCTCGCGGAAGCGCGCCAGGCCAACTTCGTAGGCGGCGCCACTTTCGCGCACCTGCTCCTCGGACTGACCGACGGTCGAGATTTCCGGCACCGCGTAGATGCCATAGGGAAAGCTCTCAGGCGGCGGCGGTAGGTGGACGCCGAAGGCATGGCATGCCGCCACCCGGCCCTGCTCCATCGACGTCGAGGCAAGGCTCGGGAAGCCGATGACATCGCCGGAAGCGTAGATGTTCGGCACGCTGGTCTGGAAGGTATGCGGATCGACCTTGATGCGGCCTCGGGCGTCGGCCTCGATGCCGACCGTATCGAGGCCGAGGCTGGCGACGTTGCCGGTGCGGCCGGCGGCGTAGAGCACCATCTCGGAGCGGATGGTGCGGCCGTCGGCCAGCGTCACCTCGGCGTGGTCGGGCTTCGAAGCGATCTCCTTGACCATGCTGCCGAGGCGGATTGTCATGCCCCGGTCGCGCATCTGGTGGATGAAGTCGTCGACGATCTCGCGGTCGATGAAATCGAGGATGGTGTTGCGCGGCTCGACCAAGGTCACCGGTACGTCGAGCGCCGAAAAGATAGTGGCGTATTCGACGCCGATGACGCCGGCGCCGATCACCGTGAGCGTACGCGGCAAATGATGAAGCTCCAGCATCTCGTCGCTGTCGAAGACGCGCTTCCTGTCGAAGGGCACGTCGGCCGGACGATGCGGCCGGGTGCCGACGGCAATCAGCGCGTTGGCAAAGCCGACCTCGCTGTAATCGCCATTATCCGCGGTCAGGCTTACCTTGTTCGGCGTGAGGAACTTCACCGCGGCGCGCGCGCTCCTCACCGTGTTGCGCATGAACTGGTGCTGCAGCACCTCGACCTCATGGTCGAGGGTCTTGTGCAGCCGGTCGACCAGATCTGAGATCGAAATGTCCTGCTTGACCCGGTAGCCGCGCCCGTAGAAGCCGCGCTCACGCCAGCCCGAGAGGTTGAGCACCGTCTCGCGCAGGGTCTTCGACGGGATGGTGCCGGTATGCACCGAGACACCGCCCAGGCGCCTGCCCCTGTCGACCACCAGCACCGACTTGCCGAGCTTGGCCGATTGCACCGCGGCGCGGCGTCCCGAAGGGCCGCTGCCGATGACCAGCATGTCGTAGTCCATGTCCCCGTCCCCTTTGTGCGCCGCAGCAAGCTAGACCGGGAAGAATGTCATGTTCAACTGGCAACGCGCCATTCCGGCGGTAAACGAACCCGCCAATGCGACCAAAAGCGCGCGAGGAGCGCATCCTGGCGCTGACACAGGAATATCGCGATTATCTTGGGCGGGTTCGCTACAGGCTTTTCCCCGGCATTTCTGATGTCGCGCCGGTCCGCCGGCCAACGCCTTCCTTGAATTCCAGGCCGCCTTCACCATTTGACAGGGCGGCAGGCATCCTCATGCGGATGCCGGGATCGAGGAACGGACATGAACGCACGCGTATTGGACGGCGAGATCATCGCGACCAGGTTCGACGACACCCGCGCCTATCGTGGGGTGCGGACAAGGCGCATCTTTGCCTTCTTGCTCGACTATTTCTTCGTCGCGCTGCTGACCATTCCTTTCGCCATCCTGGTCGCCATTCTCGGGCTTTTGACGTTCGGCCTCGGCTGGGCGCTGTTTTCCGTCCTGGTGCCGATGGTCGCCATCCTCTACATCTGGAACACGCTTGGCAGCCGCGACCAGGCAACGACCGGCATGAAGATCATGGGAATCCGCCTGGAGAAGCTCGACGGCAGCCGCATCGACGGCATGACGGCGGTGGTGCACTCCGTGCTGTTCTGGGCCGGCAACGTCATCCTGACGCCGCTGGTGCTGCTGGTCACGCTGTTCTCCGACCGCAAGCGCACGCTGCACGACCTGCTGCTCGGCACCGTGGTCACGCGCACCGACATCTGACGGTGTCCACGGCCGCGTCCATCAAGCCACTGCGCCGCCTACGCCTAATTATGAACAGCTCAAGGCCGCCGCGGCAGCATAATCCTGTTGAATTTTTCGCCGACCGGGCCAAAGGTAGGGCGATTCGCAGGAGCGTTTCCAAGATTAGATGACGCAGCATCCGACCCAGTCGCCGCAGTTCTTCCTGACAGCGCCGTCACCGTGCCCCTATCTGGAGGGACAGTTCGAGCGCAAGGTGTTCACGCACCTTGTCGGCGACAAGGCGCCGGAGATGAACGACCTGCTGACGCAAGGCGGCTTCCGGCGTTCGCAGAACATCGCCTACCGCCCGGCTTGCGAGTCCTGCCGCGCCTGCGTTTCGGTGCGCATCCTGGCGCAGGAATTCGAGCCCAGCCGCAACATGCGCCGCGTCCTCCAGCACAATGCCGATCTCGTCGGCGCCATGCATGACGCGCAGCCCTCGACCGAGCAATACTCGCTCTTCCGCAGCTATCTCGACGCCCGTCATCGCCGAGGCGGCATGTCGGACATGACCGTGCTCGACTATGCGATGATGGTGGAAGACACGCATGTCGACACCAAGATCATCGAATACCGGCGTCGCGGCCCTGACACTTTCATCACTGGCAAAGGCCAGGGCGAACTGATCGCCGTGGCGCTGACCGACAAGATGGCCGACGGCCTGTCGATGGTCTATTCCTACTTCAATCCCGACTTCGAGGACCGCTCGCTCGGCACTTTCATGATCCTCGACCACATCGCCCGCGCCAAGGCGATGGGCCTGCCCCACGTCTATCTCGGCTACTGGGTCAACGGCTCGCGCAAGATGAGCTATAAGATGCGCTTCATGCCGCAGGAGCATCTCGGTCCGAAAGGCTGGGAACGCTACGACCACGAAGCGGTCAGTCGCTGATCCGCCCCACGCTTCATCCTTAAACTGTTCCAAAGGAGGAGGACGCTGGTCCGTCGGCCGTCAGGCTGGAAGGACCGCGGCATGGCCGCTACGCGCCTCCTCAAGATTGCTTTGCGAGATTGCCAAGTGTCCACCCATACCGATCACCAAAAAGGTCTGCTGATCACCGCCATTGGCGGCTTGACGCTGACCGTCGATATACCGCTGATCCGGCTCGCCGATGGCACCCCCTGGACGATCATGATGCTGCGCACCGGCACCACCTTGCTGGCGGGGCTGGTGATGTGGGCCATCTGGCGGTCGTTGGACAGGAACGCACCCCGGCTCATTCCGGGCTGGTCGGGACTTGCAGTGGCATTCTGCTACGGCATGACCGGGATAACTTTCGTCACCGCGGTCTATCACACCTCGACAGCCGACCTTGTCTTCATCCTGGCCTTCAACACCGTGTTCGCGGCGCTGCTGTCGTGGCTCTTCCTCAAGGAACGACCCCGGCCTGCAACCGTGATCGCCATGCTGGTCATGATCGTCGGCGTGCTGATCATTGTCGGCGGCTCGGTCGGAACCGGGCATCTGTTCGGCGATTTCATGGCGCTGTGCTCGACCCTGTTCGTGGCGATCGCCATCACCATTTCCCGCGCCAGCGGCAAGGACATGGGCTTTACAGCCCTGGTCGGCGTCGTCCTGCCGTTGGCGCTCGCGGCCTTCATGGTTTCGGGCGAAGGGCTGCATGTCACGGCGCCCTGGTGGATCATCTTCAACGGCGCCATCATCATGCCGATCTCGTTCTTCTGCCTCGCCAATGGGCCGAAATACATTTCCGGCCCCGAGGTGGCGATGTTCTATCTGTTGGAAACGGTGCTGGCGCCGGTCTGGGTCTGGCTGATCTTTGCCGAGACACCGTCACGCAACAGCTTGATCGGCGGCACGATCCTGATCGTGGCGCTGGTTGCCCATTCGCTTTGGCAATTGCAGGAGGGTCGCAAGCGCCGCGCCGACCTGGTGGTGCATCACCCGGCTTGAATCTTCCTGGTCTCTGCCGCCACCTCGATCTGCGGCCGCCCGCTGCCATCATCAGCGGCGGCCGGAGGCTCATCCATGATCTCGACCTCGCGCAGCCATTCGCGCCAGATGGCGACAAGCAGTGCCATCAACACCGGGCCGATGAACAGGCCAAGAAAACCCATCGTCTTGACGCCGCCGATCAGGCCGAAAAAAGTCGGCAGGAACGGCAGCTTGATCGGCCCGCCGACCAGTTTCGGGCGCAAGGTCTTGTCGACGATAAAGAGCTCGACCGCGCCCCAGATGAACAGCGCCAGCCCTGCCATCGGCGAGCCGCTGGCGGCGAGATAGATCGACACCAGGGTGAAGGAGAGCGGCGCGCCGCCGGGGATCAGCGCCATGATGCCGGTCAGCGCGCCGAGCGTCACCGGCGACGGCACGCCGGCCAGCCAGTAAGCGATGCCGAGCACGAGGCCCTCGCCGATGGCGATGACGGTCATGCCAGTCACGGTCGACGAGATGGTCGCGGGCACGACACGCGAGATGCGCTCCCAGCGCGTCGGCAGGATTCGCTCGCCGAGACGGTCGACCTGCGCCGCAAAGGCCTCGCCGTCGCGATAGGCGAAGAACAGCGCGATCATCATGAACAGGAGCGTCAGCACCAGGCCGAAGGCGCTGCCACCGGCGGCCAAAGCGCCGCGATAAATGCTGCCGATGTTGGAGCCGCTGATCAGCTGGATCAATTCGCCGATGCCGCCAGGGTGGCCGAGATAGCCGGTCCACTGCTCGTTCAGCCACTCGCCGACGACAGGCATGGTGGCGATCCAACCCGGTGTCACCGCGCCGTGCCGGTTGGTCTCGATTGCCCAGGTCACCCACTCGCGCAGTTCGTTGATGGCGTAGGTGCCGGCAAGCGCGATCGGCACCACCAGGAACGTCAGGATGAACAATATGGCCAAGGTCGCGCCGACGGTGCGGTTGCCGCCGACGGCAACGAGTAGCCGGCGGTAGAGCGGCCAGCTGGCAAAGGCGATGACGAGCGCCGCCAGCACCGGGAACAGGAAGCCGTGGAAGAAATAGACGCCGGCGGCGGCGATCAGCACCAGAAGCCAGCGCGCCGCGGAAATTGGCGGAATGACGGCTGCCCGAAGCGGTGTCGAAAGACCGAACAGGCGCTGCCCCGGCTTCTGAATCTCAGCCCGCTTCAACCCTGCGTTTCTCCCCTGCCCGATGGTTCAATGGATGCTTATGCACGATGATAGTGCAGCAATCGTGACGATAGTCCAAATGGCGCCTTTTCCTTCTCCCCTTGTGGGAGAAGGTGGATCGGCGCGCAGCGTCGAGACGGATGAGGGGTGTTCCAGCGGAGTGAGGCGCCGGCGTTCCCTGGAGCACCCCTCATCCGTCCGAGCTTCGCTCGGCCACCTTCTCCCGCAAGATCCTATGAGGGCGTGGATGGCGGCGCGATGTTTCGCCAAGATTGGTTTTCCACCCACGCAACAAGGGAGAAG
>NZ_JBVVQH010000028.1:0-93630 GCF_055811115.1 Mesorhizobium sp. WSM4832
CCGGTCCTCCCGGCAAACGAGAAAACTGTCACCCATCTAATCAGTCCATTCTGTTACCTATCTATCCGGTTCGGACAAGCTTCTCTTCTCCCCGTCACTATACGGGGAGAAGGTGCCGGCAGGCGGATGAGGGGCAGCGCGACGTTTGAGATGATCCGCCCATCAGTCGCCCCCGCACCTCCACGCGTTACTGACGATCTGGCGCAATCGCGCTGTGTGTTCGCACAGGGCGATTTGTATGGTCTCAGCAATTAGATCCCAAAGTTGGCGTTGCCCCTCATTGCCCTGCCGGGCATTTCTCCCCGTATAGTGACGGGGAGAAAGACGCTGTCATCGCCGATTTCGCCAATCACCTACGCATTTCGTTTCGAAAGCAACGGATTCTCCATTTTCCTATTGCAGATAAAAAATATCCACGATAAAAGATATCCATGAATTGGAGAGCGCATCATGAAACTGGGCGAGGGCGTTGAGGCAGCCATCCACTGCGCGGCGACGCTTGCCAGTGTGGACGGCAACAGCACCATGCCGGGCGCTGCGCTGGCGGAGTGTTTTGGCTTGTCGCCGAGCTATCTCCTGAAGCATCTCAACCAGCTGACGGCGGCGCGTATTCTGGAATCGGTGCCGGGGCCGGCGGGCGGCTACAGGCTGGCGCGGGCGGCGGAACAGATCACGCTGCTCGATATCGTGCTGGCGGTCGAGGGCCGCGAACCTGCTTTTCGTTGCGGCGAGATCCGCCGCAACGGCCCCGTCAAGATCGATGCTTCCGCCTATGTCAAACCCTGCGGCATCAACGCCGCGATGCTGAAGGCCGAGCGCGCCTATCGGGCGGCGCTCGCCGAAGTGAAGCTGTCCGACATCGTGGCGGAGTACGCGGCCGAAGGCGATCCGCGATCCTATGCCGCGAGCTGCGCTTTCGTCGAGCGTCACCAGCGGCCGCAGAAAACCGCTTCAACCAACCAGAATTAACCCGCCAGACAATGTGAAAGGCAAAGACAATGAAACAGAGACTGCAATTTTTCGCCAAGGCGCCGGCAATCATGAAGGCGGTGTCGGCGCTCAACGAAGCGGTCGAGAAGTGCGGACTTGAGGCAGGCCTGATGCACCTCGTCAAGCTCCGGGCATCGCAAATCAATGGCTGCTCCTATTGCGTCGAGATGCACAGCCGCGAGGCGAGGCGCGACGGCGAAACCGAGACCCGGCTCTATCTTGTCGCCGCCTGGAAGGAGTCGCCGCTGTTTTCCGAACGCGAGCGCGCTGCGCTTGCCTGGACCGAGAAGGTGACGAACATTTCCGACAACGGCGTTCCTGACGATCTCTACGCCAGGACGCTCGAGCATTTCTCCGAGGAAGAACTGGTCAAGCTGACCGTCGTGATCGGCATGATCAACACTTGGAACCGGCTTTGCGTGTCGTTCCACGCCCTTCATCCGATGCCGGCGGCGAAGGCTGCTTGAACGGATGGCGGCGCGCGGATTAAAGACCGCGCGCCTTGTTCACGCCGCGAACCTCAGCCCGCCGTCGCAGGTGAGCACCTGGCCGGTCATGAAGCCGTTGGAGACGAGGAAGGCTATTGCCGCGGCGACATCCTCGGCGCGGCCGATGCGGCCGACCGGTGTCTTGCCGGCGTATTCGGCAAAGACCGCCTGCCGCTGCTCATCGGGCATGAAATCCCACCAGGGCGTGTCGATGACGCCGGGTGCCACGACATTGACGCGCAGCGGCTTCAGCTCGACCGCCAGGATCGGCGCGACGGTCAAGAGCATGCCGTTGATGGCGCCTATGCCGGCGACGCCGGGCGTGGCGAGCTGGGCCGAGACCGCCGAGATGAAGGTGACGGAGCCCGATTTGTTCAGCGTCGGCAAGGCGGCCTGCAGGCAGGACAATTGCGGCCGTATCTTTTCGTCGACGCCGCTGCCGATATCGGCAAGGTCGAGGGCGTGGAACGGGCCAAGGCCCTTGCCGCCGCTCGCCGCCAGAACGAGGTGATCGAACGGGCCGAGGCGCTCGAAGAACAGACGCACCTCATCCGGGTTCGCAGCATCAAAGGCCGCCTTGTCGGCGGCGCCGCCAAGGCTTTTCCAGGCACTGACGAGCTTGTCCTGGTTTCGCCCGGTAATGGTCACCTTCATGCCTGGGCCAAGCAGCTTTCGCGCGGTCGCCAGGCCGATCCCGGACGAGCCGCCGATAATGACTGTGTGTTCGATCCTGTCGGTCATGAATGCTGTTCCTTCGATTGTGAGGAAGCCTGGCCGACAAGGTCGAGGCTCAGGCTTCGCAATTGTTGTCGTGCTGCGGCATTGTAGGCCTGGGCGTCGGCGTGCGATTCCCGCTGACCGTCGAAATAGCGGCCACTGCGGCCTTCGAGCGCGGGCGAGGTGGCGAGATTGACGATGGCGTCGGCGCCGGTCTCGACCGAGTTCCACGGCGTGACGCCCGCCTGCCGAACCATGGTGGTGTCCATATAGCTTGCCGGATGCAGGGCATTGACGGTGACGCCGGTGCCGTCGAGCTGCCCGGCCAGATCGACGGTGAACAGGATCTGCGCCAACTTGCTCTGGCAGTAGGCGCGCACGCCGCTATAGCCTTGGGTCAGCATGACATCGTCGAAGTCGATCGCCTGCTGGCCGGCCGAGGCGACGTTGACGATGCGCGCCGGCGCGCTTGCCTTGAGCAGAGGCAAAAGCTCCGACGTCAGCAGGAAGCCGGCGAGATAATTGACGGCGAAGCGCAGTTCATAGCCGTCGGCGCTGACCTGCCGTTTGGCGCCCTGGCCGCCGGTGCCGACGCCGGCATTGTTGATCAAAACATCGAGCCGGTCGGTGCTTGCGCGTACGGCTTCGGCGAGGCGGCGCACTTCGGCAGGCGAAGCGAGGTCGGCGGCGAGAAATTCTGCCTTGCCGCCCTTTGCCTCGATGGCGGCGACTGTCGCCTTGCCGCGGCCTTGGTCGCGGCCATGCACCAGCACGCGCGCGCCGCCGGCGCCGAGCCTCTCGGCGACCACGCGGCCGACGCCATCGGTCGAGCCGGTGACGAGAATGGTTTTGTCTTTGAGTTCCATGTTCAGAGCCTCCTTGCGCTGCTCTGAACGGAAAGATGGGACAGCGCGCGTGTCGTAAACAGTTCAAACTTTATCCTGGTATCAGTACTGCTATAATATGCAGATGGATGCCATTGCCCATTCCCCCGAAGACCACCGCCGGCGCGAGCTTGGCGCCTTCCTGCGTTCTCGCCGCGAGAGGCTTTCGCCTTCGGACACCGGCATCGCGGCCGGGCAGCGGCGGCGCACGCCGGGACTGAGGCGCGAGGAAGTGGCGATGATCGCCGGCGTCGGCACGACCTGGTACACGTGGCTGGAACAGGGCAGGGACGTGCGGCCTTCGGTCGAGGTGCTGTCGGCGCTCGGCCGGGCGCTGCGGCTCGACGACGCCGAGCAGCGGCATTTGTTCACGCTTGCCGGCCGCCAGCAGCCGGAGCGGCGGCGCATCGTGCAGGCAAAGGTCGAGGGACCTCTGCTGCACATGTTGCAGAGCCTTGTCCTGCAGCCCGCCTATGTCGTCGGCCCGCGCTGGGACGTGCTGGCATGGAATGACGCGGCCGTCGCCATTTTCGGCGACTACGGCCTGTTGGAGGGCGATGCCCGCAACATCATCCACGGCGTTTTCACCGATCCGCACCGGCGGCATCTGCTGGTGGACTGGGAACAACTGGCGCGCGCAACGCTTGCCGCGTTCCGCGCCGAGAGCGCGAAATATACCGGCGATCCGGATTTCGAACGGCTGATCGAACTGATGATGCGCTCAAGTCCGGAGTTTCGCGAGTGGTGGCCGCAGCGCGATGTGGTGCACCGCCTGTCCGGTGTGAAGCATCTGCGGCATCCGGTAGCCGGCGCGATGGCTTTCGAGCATATGAGCCTTTCGATCGATGACGGTTCGGATATGAAGCTGATCGTCTACACGCCGCTTGCCGAGCAGAATTCGGTTGCGAAATTGCGGAAGCTACTCGAGGGGCTTCCGGGCGAACGGCGCATCGCGTGAGGCTGGCCGGCGGCCACCCATCAGCTTCGTCATCCACGGGCGAAGCAAGGAGCGTAGCGACGCAGCGCAGACCCGAGGATCCATTCCGTGACCTTTGCGCGCCGCTACCGCCCAGAATTCTGCTCCGCTGCGCTCCACGGCCAAGGTAACGGAATGGATCCTCGGGTCTGCGCGTCCGCTTCGCTCCCGCTCCGCCCGTGGATGACGAAGCTGGGAGGCTTCGGCCAATCTCCAAGGGCAGTGACAGCCAAACGGCTCGCAAGTTGTTCCAGCCCGTTGGGCTGTTATGACGAACCGCTAACCTTTCGGCTTCAGCCCATCGAGAAACAGCTGCTCGAGGAAACGCGCCGCGTCCTCGAAGCGGCCGTCGCCGCCGCGATCGGCGCCAAGCACGGCGCGGACCTGGACGTCGAAATCGGCATAGTGCTGCGTCGTCGCCCAGATCGAGAAGATCAGGTGCCAGGGGTCGGTGCGGACGATCTTGCCGGCGCGCATCCAGCCCTTGATGACGGCGGCCTTCTCGTCGACAAGCGTCTTTAGCTCGCCCTCCAGCATCGGCTTGATGCGCGGCGCGCCCTGCAGGATCTCGTTGGCGAACAGCCGGCTTTCGCGCGGGAAGTCGCGCGCCATTTCGAGCTTTCTGCGGATGTAGCTTCTGAGCTCCGTCAGCGGATCGCCGATGTCATCCAGCTCGCGCAGCGGCGCCAACCAGGTGTCGAGCAGCCGCTGCATCAACGTCTCGTGAATGTCTTCCTTGCGGCGGAAGTAATAGAGAAGGTTCGGCTTCGACATGCCGGCGGCTTCGGCGATCTGGTCGATGGTCGAGCCGCGAAAACCGTTGGTGGAGAAGACTTCGAGCGCGGCTTCGAGGATGAGCTCGCGCTTTTCCTGCTGGATGCGGGTGCGGCGGGGAGCTGAGCTATCCATCGTCGCCGTCATCCTTGCCGGCCGTCTTGACCCGGACTCTCTGGACCAATTCTCTGGACCAGTTTTTCGTCGGGCTGTGGAGCGCGCTTTTTATGCCGCATTTCCGCTAGTAATCCTTTGACCGCCGACGGGCGGTGCCAACGTTTGTCCAACCGGTCAAAAATTTGCGTAGCACGAAAACGCAGCGAAGACCAAGCGTTGGCCGCATCGAAACAGGTTACAAGGGGAAGTCTTGGTCATGTCCAACCGGCTGAAAGTCACGCCGAACGATCTCAGCGCATTCTGGATGCCGTTCACGGCAAACCGGCAGTTCAAGCAGGCGCCGCGCATGTTCGTGTCCGCCAAGGACATGCACTACACGACCAGCGACGGCCGCAAGGTGCTCGACGGCACCGCCGGCCTGTGGTGCGTGAACGCCGGCCACTGCCGGCCGAAGATCACCGAGGCGATCCAGAACCAGGCGGCCGAGCTCGACTACGCGCCGGCCTTCCAGATGGGCCACCCGATCGTGTTCGAGCTGGCGAACCGCCTGGTCGACCTCGCGCCCAAGGGCATGGACCATGTCTTTTTCACCAATTCCGGTTCGGAATCGGTCGAGACCGCGCTGAAGATGGCGATCGCTTATCACCGTGTCAGGGGCGAGGGCTCGCGCACCCGCCTCATTGGCCGCGAGCGCGGCTATCACGGCGTCAATTTCGGCGGCATCTCGGTCGGCGGCATCGTCACCAATCGCAAGATGTTCGGCACGCTGCTCGGCGGCGTCGACCACCTGCCGCACACGCATCTGCCGGAAAAGAACGCCTTCTCGAAAGGCGTGCCGGAGCATGGCGCGGAACTCGCCAACGAGCTTGAGCGCCTCGTCACGCTGCATGATGCCTCGACGATCGCGGCCGTCATCGTCGAGCCGGTCGCCGGCTCCACCGGCGTCATCCTGCCGCCGAAAGGTTATCTGCAGAAGCTTCGGGAAATCTGCACGAAACACGGTATATTGTTGATTTTCGATGAAGTGATCACCGGTTTCGGCCGCCTCGGCGCGCCGTTCGCGGCGGACTATTTCGGCGTCACGCCGGATATCATGACCACCGCCAAGGGCGTCTCCAACGGCGTCATCCCGATGGGCGCGGTGTTCGTGAAGAAGGAAATCCACGACGCCTTCATGACCGGCCCCGAGCATATGATCGAGTTCTTCCACGGCTACACCTATTCGGGCAATCCGATCGCCTGCGCCGCGGCGCTGGGCACGCTCGATACCTACAAGGAAGAGGGCCTGCTGACGCGCGGCGAGGAGCTGGCGCCTTACTGGGAAGATGCGCTGCATTCGCTGAAGGGCGAGCCGCATGTCATCGACATCCGCAACATCGGCCTGATCGGCGCGATCGAGCTGGCGCCGATTGCCGGCAGCCCGACCAAGCGGGCCTTCTCGGCTTTCGTCAAGGCGTTCGAGCGCGGCGCGCTGATCCGCACCACCGGCGACATCATTGCTCTGTCGCCGCCGCTGATCATCACCAAGGGCCAGATCAACGAACTGATCGACCATGTGCGTGAAGTGCTGAGGTCGATCGACTGATAAGCGGGTCGTGGATATCCTTCCCGTCGAGGGGAGGGTGTCCGTGACGCCGCTGAGTGAGGTCGGCGCCCGACGCGCCGACCTTCGGGACAATGCGATTCAGGCGGGCAGCGCGCCGATGCCTGTCAGGATCACCCGTTTGATGTTTTCCTTGGCTTCCCGCCATTGGCGGTCGGATAGCGACTTGCCGCCGTTGAGCGTCTCGATCTGGTGCCCGAAATCGGCGTAATGCTGGGTCGTGGCCCAGAGCATGTAGAGCAGATGACGCGGGTCCACCGGGTCCATCTTGCCTTCCTCGATCCAGCGCTTGATGATTTCGACACGGCCGTCGGTCCATTCGCGCAACGTCGATTCCATATAGTCCTGAAGCACCGGCGCGCCGTGCATCACTTCGGAGGCCCAGACTTTCGAGCCGTCCGGGTGGCGGCGCGATATCTCCATCTTGGCGTCGATATAGGCGCTGATGCCGTCTATCGGCCCGCGCGCTGCGTCGAAGCAATTGGCCGCCTGCAGCCAGATCTCGAAGATGTTCTGGACGACGGACCGGTAGAGCTCTTCCTTGGTGGCGAAATAATAGTGGAGATTTGCCTTTGGCAGCCCCGCCAAGTCGGCGATCAGTTGCATCGTGGCGCCGCCGAACCCCGCCTCCGCGAACACCTTTTCGGCGGCGAGCAGAATGGCTTTTTCATTCTCCCGCCTTATATCCTGTCGTCGCATGGGACGGGTGGATTCGGTCATGTCTCTCCCAAGATTCTCGTTGACCGCTTGGTCAGGTTGTGTAGTCTGAAAGCTGACCATACGGTCAGGATGCAAACCACTCAAGGGGCGACAAGACCCCTGGTGAAAATGGGAACCGCAAATGGCCGCACCCGGCGAAAATCTGCGAATCAATTCAGACCGCTTGTGGGATTCCATCATGGAGATGGCGAAGATCGGCCCCGGCATTGCCGGCGGCAACAATCGCCAGACCGTGACCGATGAGGACGGCGAAGGTCGCCATCTGTTCAAGCGCTGGTGCGAGGCCGCGGGGCTCGAAATGGGCCTCGACGAGATGGGCACGATGTTTGCCCGCCGCGAAGGCA
This sequence comes from Mesorhizobium sp. WSM4832, assembly GCF_055811115.1. Classification (NCBI taxonomy): domain Bacteria; kingdom Pseudomonadati; phylum Pseudomonadota; class Alphaproteobacteria; order Hyphomicrobiales; family Phyllobacteriaceae; genus Mesorhizobium; species Mesorhizobium sp. WSM4832. Next base: position 7,614 of record NZ_JBVVQH010000028.1, read on the forward strand.
CCGATCCCAGCCTGCCGCCGGTCTATGTCGGCAGCCATCTCGACACGCAGCCGACCGGCGGCAAGTATGACGGCGTGCTCGGCGTGCTGGGCGGGCTCGAAGTCGTGCGCTCGCTCAACGATCTGGGCATCAAGACCAGGCACCCGATCGTCGTCACCAATTGGACCAACGAGGAAGGCGCACGCTTCGCGCCGGCCATGATGGCGTCCGGCGTGTTTGCCGGCGTGCTCGACCAGGCCGACGTCTACCAGCATGTCGACAAGGACGGCAAAAAGTTCGGCGAGGAGCTCGAGCGCATCGGTTGGAAAGGCACCGAGAAGGTTGGCGAGCGCAAGATACACGCCTTCTTCGAATTGCATATCGAGCAGGGGCCGATCCTCGAGGACGAGGGTATCGATATCGGCGTCGTCACCCATGGCCAGGGCCTGAAATGGCTGCAGGTGACGCTGACCGGCAAGGAGGCGCATACCGGCTCGACGCCGATGCCAAAGCGCCGCAATGCCGGGCTCGGCATGGCGCGGGTGATCGAGCTTGTGCACGAGATCGCCATGGACTACCAGCCCGACGCCGTCGGCGCGGTCGGCCATATGCAGGCCTATCCGAACTCGCGCAACATCATCGCCGGCCGCACGGTCTTCACCATCGACATCCGCTCGCCCGAGAAGGAAGTGCTCGACGCCATGGATGGCCGCGTCCGCGAAGGCATCGACACGATCTGCGACGCGCTCGACATCAAGTACGAGATCGAGCAGGTCGGCCATTTCGACCCGGTCACCTTCGACAAGAATTGCGTCAAGGCTGTGCGGGATGCGGCTGATCGCTTGGGCTATTCACACCGCAACATCGTCTCCGGCGCCGGCCACGATGCCTGCTGGATCAACCGCGTCGCGCCGACCGCGATGGTCATGTGCCCCTGCGTCGACGGCCTCAGCCACAACGAGGCCGAGGAAATCACCAGGGAATGGGCGGCGGCGGGTGCCGACGTGCTGTTCCACGCAGTGGTGGAGACGGCGGGGATCGTCGAATGACCGGCTAGACCAACCACCTCGCAACGCCGCTCGCAAAGAAGCGCGAAAGAACAGGGGAACAGATATGACCAAAGTCATCCGCAACGGCACTGTCGTCACCGCCGACCGCACCTGGAAGGCCGACGTGCTGATGCAGCACGGCAAGATCGTCGCCATCGGCTCGAACCTGCATGGGGATCACGAGTTCGACGCCACGGGCTGCTACGTCATGCCGGGCGGCATCGATCCGCATACCCATCTCGAAATGCCTTTCATGGGCACTTATTCGGCCGACGATTTTGAGTCCGGCACGCGTGCGGCTCTCTCGGGCGGCACGACGATGGTGGTCGATTTCTGCCTGCCGGCGCCGCAGCAATCACTGCTCGAAGCCTTGCAGATGTGGGACAACAAGACGTCGAAGGCGTCCTGCGATTATTCCTTCCATATGGCGATCACCTGGTGGGGCAAGCAGGTGTTCGACGAGATGGCTGATGTCGTCGACAGGGGCATCACCTCGTTCAAGCACTTCATGGCCTATAAGGGCGCGCTGATGGTCGACGACGACGAGATGTATTCGTCGTTCCAGCGCTGCGCCGACCTCGGCGCGCTGCCGCTGGTCCATGCCGAGAATGGCGACGTGGTTGCAGCGCTTTCGCAAAAACTTCTTGCCGCCGGCAACAACGGCCCCGAAGGCCATGCCTATTCGCGGCCGCCGGAGGTGGAAGGCGAGGCGACCAACCGAGCCATCATGATCGCCGACATGGCCGGCGTGCCGCTCTATGTCGTGCATGTCTCCTGCGAGCAGAGCCATGAAGCGATCCGCCGCGCCCGCCAGAAGGGCATGCGGGTGTTCGGCGAGCCGCTGATCCAGCATCTGACGCTGGACGAGAGCGAATATTTCAACAAGGACTGGGACCACGCGGCGCGCCGGGTGATGAGCCCGCCCTTCCGCAACAAGCTCCACCAGGATTCGCTTTGGGCCGGCCTGCAGGCCGGATCGCTGCAAGTCGTGGCGACCGACCATTGCGCCTTCACCACCAAGCAGAAGCGCAACGGTATCGGCGATTTCACCAAGATCCCGAACGGCACCGGCGGGCTCGAGGACCGCTTGCCGGTGTTGTGGACAAAGGGTGTCAACACCGGCCGGCTGACGATGAACGAGTTCGTCGCGGTGACTTCGACCAACATCGCCAAGATCCTCAACATGTACCCGAAGAAGGGCGCCATCGTCGAAGGCGCCGACGCCGACATCGTCGTCTGGGATCCGAAGCGCAAGAAGACGATCACTTCGAAGAAGCAGCAATCGGTGATCGACTACAACGTCTTCGAAGGCGTCGAGGTGACCGGCCTGCCGCGCTTCGTCTTCTCGCGCGGCGAATTGTCGATCGAGGAAGCGGACGTCAAGGCCAAGGTCGGCCATGGCGAGTTCGTCGCGCGCGAGCCGAATGCCGCGGTCAACCGGGCGCTGTCGACCTGGAAAGAGATTTCCGCGCCGCGCAAGGTGGAACGCACCGGCATTCCGGCGACGGGGGTCTGAGCGTGCGGGCTCTCCATCTTGCGATCGCGGCAGCAGCGATGCTGGCCGCCGGCCAGGCCCACGCGGCGGGCATCGACCTCAGCAAGCCTTATGGCGACAAATATGGCTGCATCAACAAGAACGGCCAGGAGGTCGCTGCCGACAAGATGTTGCTTTTGACCGACAAGGAGCTGATCACGGCGGCCAGCGCCTGCACCTTCAGCGAAAAGCAGGTGCAGGCGGACGGTTCGCTGGTGGCGACGGCAAAGTGCGAGGCGGAAGGTGAAGAGGGACAATCGCCGACCAAGTTCACCATCAAGCGCAGTACCAAGAATGCGAAGAAGCTGGTGGTGGCCGATGAAGACGGCAATGTGATGGGCGAAGTCGCGCGATGCAAATGACGGCGATCCCGTCAGCGTCAGGCGACCAGCGCATCCAATTCCGGCAGCAGGACGACGCTTTCCTGTTCGTTGGGATCGGTGCGCGCGATGACCGCCGAAGACGGGGCGCCGCTCAGATTGGCCGGCAGATGCGGCACGCCGGCCGGAATGTAGAAGAGGTCGCCTGCCTTGACGACGATGTGATGCTCGAGCCGGTCGCCGTACCAGGTATGGACCTCGCCCGAGAGCACGTAGATTGCCGTCTCATGGTTCTCATGCATGTGCGCCTTGGCGCGGGCGCCGGGCGGCATGGTGAGAAGATGCATGCAAATGCCGGAGGAGCCGACGGTCTCGGCGGCGATGCCGGCGAAATAGCTCAAGCCCTGCTTGCCTTGATAGGTGCTTTCAGGGCGGACAAGATGACATGTGGGTTTAGGCGACATCGGCAAAGCTCCGGGCGTCGATCGGATGGGACAGGACGAGTGGAAAGCAACGCTATCATAAAATCAACCGGATTGCGGACGTCGCGGCAGCGGCTGCGAAAGGCAGGCTGCAGCCAATGACCGAACAGCCGCCAGCCGTCGTCTCGGCAAGCAAGCTCGGCCTCACCTTCCAGACCAATGACGGTCCGGTGCAGGCACTGTCCAATGTCGACCTGAGCATCGGCAAGGGTGAATTCGTTTCCTTCATCGGCCCGTCCGGCTGCGGCAAGACGACCTTGCTGCGCGTCATCGCCGACCTGGAGAAGGTGACCTCCGGGGCGATCTCCGTCAACGGCATGACGCCGGAGCAGGCGCGCGCGAAACGCGCCTATGGCTATGTCTTCCAGGCGGCGGCGCTGTTCCCGTGGCGCACGATCGAGCGCAACGTGGCGTTGCCGCTGGAGGTCATCGGCCTCAGCCAGGCCGAGCAGGCAGAGCGCATCAAGCGCACGATGGAACTCGTCAACCTCTCCGGGTTCGAGAAGAAATATCCCTGGCAGCTCTCGGGCGGCATGCAGCAGCGCGCCTCGATCGCGCGCGCTTTAGCCTTCGATGCCGACCTGCTCTTGATGGATGAGCCGTTCGGCGCGCTGGACGAGATCGTGCGCGACCATCTGAACGAACAGCTGCTGGAATTGTGGGAGCGGACCAACAAGACGATCTGCTTCGTCACCCATTCGATCCCCGAGGCGGTGTATCTGTCGACGCGCATCGTGGTGATGTCGCCGCGTCCTGGCCGCGTCACCGACATCATCGAATCGACGCTGCCGAGGAAGCGGCCGCTCGACATCCGCGAAACGCCGGAATTCCTGGCGATCGCCGCGCGCGTGCGCGACGGCCTGAGGGCTGGGCACAGCTATGATGATTGAGGCCGTGAACCAGCGAGCGGCTTATTGTGACTTCGTCATCCTAGGGCGGAGCGACGCGAAGCGGAGCGCAGACCCTGGGATCCATGCCGTGACCTCGGCCGAAGGGTCAAAACGGCGCAGAATGCCCGCTAAACGCCGCAAGGCGCAGGGAGCCCTGTTTTGCACCGTTGCGGAGCGGAGAAGTAACGGCATGGATCCTAGGGTCTGCGCCGCGTCGCTTCGCTCCTTGCTCCGCCCTAGGATGACGAAGAATGGGATACGTCGCGCTTTGCCGTCGAGAAGACGAGGAGGGCGCCGCTAGATGGACTCCTTCCGTTCCAAACTCGTCCCCGTCACTTCCATCCTCTTGGGCGTGGTGGTGCTCTGGTATGTCTTCGCCGTCATCCTCAACGCGCCGTTCCAGCGCGACCTCGACCGCCGCGCCAACGAAACCCCCGGCACGGTCGAGTTCGTCGGCAAGACGCTGTCGCAGCCGAAGCCGACGCTGCCGGCGCCGCACCAGGTGGCGGTGAATTTCTTCGAAAACACCTTCCTGCGGTCCGTCACCTCGAACCGCAGCCTCGTCTACAACGCCTGGGTGACGCTGTCCTCGACGCTGCTCGGCTTTGCCTTCGGCACCGCGCTAGGCATCGTCATCGCGGTGGGCATCGTGCACGTGGCGACGCTCGACCGCAGCCTGATGCCCTGGATCATCGCCTCGCAGACGATACCGATCCTGGCGGTGGCGCCGATGATCATCGTGGTGCTGGCGGCGATAGGCGTCACCGGCCTGATCCCCAAGGCGCTGATCTCGACCTACCTGTCGTTCTTCCCGGTCGCCGTCGGCATGGTGAAGGGCCTGCGCTCGCCCGAGCTCACGCATCTCGACCTGATGCACACCTACAACGCCAGCGCCTCGCAGACCTTCTGGAAGCTCAGGGTGCCGGCCTCGGTGCCGTTCCTGTTCACCTCGATGAAGGTGGCGGTGGCGGCGAGCCTGGTCGGCGCCATCGTCGGCGAGCTGCCGACAGGCGCGGTCGCCGGTATCGGCGCAAAGCTCCTGGCCGGCGCGTACTACAGCCAGACGATCGAGATCTGGTCGGCGCTGGTCGCGGGTTCGATCGTGGCGGCGCTGCTGGTAATGGTGGTGGGTATTGCCGGACGGGTGGTCGACCGCGCCATGGGCGGGAGGCCGGCATGAACTGGCTGAAACCGTCCTGGCAATCGGTGCTGGCGATTGCGCTTTGCCTCATCGCGTTAGCGCTCGGCGCAATGACGAAGCCGGAAGCAGCCGCGCTGGCGCAGCCGGCCGCAGCTTTGACCTATCCCTATATGGGCGCGAAGGGGCTGATGATCGGGCTGTTGCTCATTGCGGCACTGGTTTCGATCGTAAAGCTGACGCCGGTCGTGGAGGCCATCGTGCTTTTCGTCGGCGCTCATGCCGCCGCCTGGCTCTTGATCAAGGACATCGCCGGCTTCGAGGGCACGGCGCTGGCGCCATATTTCCTGCTGCTTGCCGCGGCCTGGCTGCTTGCCTGGCGCTGCGTCGCCCTGCTGTCGTCGCTGCGCCCCACACAGAGCTGGGCGAAGACGGCGCTGCGCCTGATCATTCCGGCGATCTTCGGCGCCTGGATCCTGATCATCTGGGAAGCAGTGACGCGCGGCGCCGGCATTCCCTTCATCCTTTTGCCACCGCCCAGCGCCATCGGCGTGCGCATCGCCAACTCGCTGCCGATCCTGGGATCGGATGTGCGGCAGACGATCTTCAAGGCGGTGCTGATCGGCTACATCGTCGGCAATCTCGCCGGCTTTGTCGTCGCCATCCTCGCCGACCGCGTGCCGTTCCTGCGGCGCGGGCTGCTGCCGATCGGCAATATGGTTTCGGCGCTGCCGATCATCGGCGTCGCGCCGATCATGGTCATGTGGTTCGGCTTCGACTGGCCGTCCAAGGCCGCGGTCGTCATCATCATGACGTTCTTCCCGATGCTGGTGAACACGGTCGCCGGACTGGCCGCATCCGGGCATATGGAGCGCGACCTGATGCGCACCTATGCGTCGGGATATTGGCCGACACTTTTGAAACTCAGGCTGCCGGCGGCAATGCCGTTCATCTTCAATGCGCTGAAGATCAATTCGACGCTGGCGCTGATCGGCGCCATCGTCGCGGAGTTCTTCGGAACGCCGGTGGTCGGCATGGGATTCCGCATCTCGACGGAAGTCGGGCGGATGAACATCGACATGGTTTGGGCCGAAATCGCAGTTGCAGCACTTGCGGGTTCGGTCTTTTATGGCGTGGTCGCTCTCATCGAGAGAGCCGTCACGTTTTGGCATCCCTCTGTCCGAGGTGGATAGGGGCGGTGGGTTTGGGTACTAACTTCAGAGGGTAATAACATGAAAAGACTGCTGATTTCTGCTCTGGCCGGCGCCATGTCGCTGGCCGCCTTCCAGGCGATGGCCGCCGACAAGGTGACACTGCAATTGAAATGGGTCACGCAGGCCCAGTTCGCCGGCTACTATGTCGCCAAGGCCAAGGGCTTCTATGATGCCGAGGGCCTCGACGTCGACATCAAGCCGGGTGGCCCGGACATCGCGCCCGAGCAGGTGATCGCCGGCGGCGGCGCCGACGTCATCGTCGACTGGATGGGCGGGGCGCTCGCAGCCCGCGACAAGGGCGTGATGCTCGTCAACATCGCCCAGCCGTTCAAGAAGGCCGGCATGGAACTGGTCTGCCCCAAGGACGGCCCGATCAAGACGGAAGCCGACTTCAAGGGCCACACGCTCGGCGTCTGGTTCTTCGGCAATGAGTATCCGTTCTACGCCTGGATGAACAAGATCGGCCTCAAGACCGATGGCGGCCCGGACGGCGTCACCGTGCTCAAGCAGAGCTTCGACGTGCAGCCGCTGATCCAGAAGCAGGCCGACTGCATCTCGGTGATGACCTACAACGAATACGGCCAGGTGCTGGACGCCGGCTACAAGCCGGAAGACCTCACCGTGTTCAACTACTCGGCGATGGGCAACGATCTGTTGGAAGACGGGCTCTACGCGCTCGAGGACAAGCTCAAGGATCCGGCCTTCGAGGACAAGATGGTTCGCTTCGTGCGCGCCTCGATGAAGGGTTGGAAATACGCCACCGAGAACACTGACGAGGCGGCTGGGATCGTCGTGGACGCCGGCGGCCAGGACGAGAACCACCAGAAGTTCATGATGAAGGAAGTCGCCAAGCTGGTCGATAATGCCGACGGCAAGCTGATCCCGGCGGCTTACGAGCGCACCGCCAAGGCTCTGCTCGACCAGAAGATCATCAGCAAGGAGCCGAGCGGCGCCTACACGACCGCGATCACCGACAAGGCGATCAAATAAGGTCGAGCCTCGACGGCTGGTATTAAAAGGGGCGGGCGACCGCCCCTTTTTCGTGCTTGCGGTAAAATATGCGTGTGCCGGGATACATCCTGCGGTTCAGCCGTTGATTAGCGCATCCGCGCGTCGGGGGCCGTGGAGGATGCTGCAATCAACGGAGGTTCTTCATGCGCATCCTATCCGTGCCGATGCTTTCGGCTCTGGCCGTTTCGACCGCTTTCCTCATCGCATCGCCGGCCATGGCCGAGACGATGAAGTTCAAGGCGACGCTCGACGGCAGCCAGCAGAGCCCGCCCGTCACCACCAAGGGCAAGGGAACTGCCACGTTCACGTTCAACACCACCAGCAAGAAGCTCACCTGGAACGTAAAATATTCCGGCCTCAGCGGGCCGGCGGCAGCCGGTCACATCCATGGCCCGGCCGCGATGGGCGCGAACGCGGACCCGGTCATCCCGTTCAAGAAGCTGAAGAGCCCGATCAAGGGATCGGCGACGCTGACCGATGCGCAGGCCACCGACCTCGAGGCCGGCAAATACTACGTCAACATCCACACCAAGGCGAATCCGGACGGCGAGATCCGCGGGCAGATCGAGAAGGCGGCGGCGACGATGTAGCAGGTCTTTCCTGCCGGCGGAACGAGGCGGGCAACCGCCTCTTTCCGTGGATCACGACTTGTCGCGGATCTGTGTCAGCGTGCGGGTCGGCGTGATTGCTTCGGGATCGAGCCTGATCTCGACGATCGCCGGCTTGCCGCTGGCGCGCGCGCGCTCGAAGGCCGGCGCGAAGTCGGCGGTCTTTTCCACCGTTTCGCCATGGCCGCCATAGGCGCGGGCCAGCGCGGCGAAGTCGGGATTTTTCAGATCGGTGGCGACAACGCGGCTCGGATATTCCCGCTCCTGATGCATGCGGATGGTGCCGTAGATGCCGTTGTTGACGACGATCACGATGATCGGCAGATCATATTGGACGGCGGTCGCGAACTCCTGGCCGTTCATCAGGAAGCAGCCATCGCCGGCGAAGGCAACGACAGTGCGATCCGGAAACAGCGCCTTGGCTGCGACCGCGGCCGGCGTGCCGTAGCCCATAGAGCCGGAGGTCGGTGCGCCTTGCGTGGCAAAGCGGCGGAAGCGGTGGAAGCGATGCACCCAGGTGGCGTAGTTGCCCGCGCCGTTGGTGAGGATAGCGTCCTCCGGCAGCGCCTTTTCCAGATAGTTCATGATCGGACCCATCTGGACGACGCCGGGGCCGGTCTCAGGCGGCGTCGACCATTCGAGATAGGCGGCGTGCAGTTTTGCCGTCTCCGCCGCCCAACCTGGCGCGGCTGAACCTTTCCGTCTAGCGAAGGCCCGCACGAAGGCGGCTGGTGAGGCGTTGATCGCCAGTGCCGGCCGGTAGACGCGGCCGAGCTCGCCGGCATCGGCGTGTACATGCACAAGTGCCTGGTCGGGGTAGGGGCTTTTCAACAGCGTGTAGTCGGAGGACGGCATCTCGCCCATTCGCCCGCCGATCAGCAACACGAGATCTGCCTGTTTGATCGCGGCAGCCAGCTTCGGATTGATGCCGATTCCGACATCGCCGGCATAGTTTGGATGCAAATGGTCGAACAGCATCTGGCGGCGGAAGGAGCAGCCGACCGGCAGTGACCACGCCTCGGCGATACGGGTGACTTCTTGAACCGCCTGGAAATCCCAGCGCGTGCCGCCCAGGATCGCAATTGGCCGTTTGGCGGCGTTGAGCAGGGCTTCAAGGCGGTCGAGCTCGGCTTCACCTGGGCTTGTCTCAACCAGCGTGTGAGCCAGCGCCGTTGGCGCCTCGACCTTGCTGGTCAGCATGTCTTCCGGCAGCGAGATGACGACCGGGCCTGGACGCCCGGAGGTCGCGACTGCAAAGGCGCGGGTGACGAATTCCGGGATGCGCGAGGCATCGTCGATCTCGACCACCCATTTGGCGATGTCGCCGAAGAAGCGCTTGTAGTCGACCTCCTGAAAGGCCTCGCGCTCCTTGGCGTGGCTGGCGACCTGGCCGATGAACAGGATCAGCGGCACCGAATCCTGCATGGCGATGTGAATTCCGGCAGAGGCGTTGGTGGCGCCGGGGCCGCGGGTGACGAAGCAGATGCCCGGCTTGCCGGTCAAACGCCCCTGGCAGTCGGCCATCATCGCCGCACCGCCTTCCTGGCGGCAGACGATGGTGCGGATCGAGGAATCATGCAGCGCGTCGAGCACCGCGAGATAGGATTCGCCTGGAACGCAGAAGATGCGGTCGGTGCCGTTTGCTTCGAGCGCCTCGACGATCAGTTGTCCGCCGGTCTTCATTTTGCTGCTCTCTCCAGTTCGGCAAGGATTTCCTCGGTGTGCTCGCCAAGACGCGGCGAGGGACGCTCATAGACGAGCGGCGTGCCCGACATCACCATCGGCGCGCGCACGGAAGGCAGGCGATTGCCATGGCCATCGTCGAGGTCGAGGCGCATGCCGCGGGCGATCGTCTGCGGATCGGCGAACATCTGGCCGATCGTGTTGATGGGGCTCGCCGGCACTCCGGCGGCCTCGAGCTTCGCCAGCAGCGGGTCGCGGTCGAGCGTAGCGAGGGTCTCGACGATCCGTTCGCGCAGCTTCACGCGGTTGGCGACGCGGGCCGGGTTGGTGGCGAAATCCGGATCGGCGGGCAGATCGGTCAGGCCGACCGCGGCGCAGAACTTGCCGAACTGGCCGTCATTGCCGATGGCAAGGATGATATGGCCGTCCCTGACCGGCAGGACCTCGTAAGGGGCGATGTTCATATGCGCGTTGCCCATCTGCACCGGTGACTTGCCGGAGACCAGATAGTTGAGGTTCTGGTTGCCGAGCGCCGAGATCTGGCTGTCGTAGAGCGCCATGTCGATGTGCTGGCCCTCGCCGGTCTTTTCGGCGTGGCGCAGCGCTGCCTGGATGGCGATGACGGAATAGAGGCCCGTGAACAGGTCCGAGATGGCGACGCCGGCCTTCTGCGGCTCGCGGCCCGGCTCGCCGGTGATCGACATCATGCCGGCCATGGCCTGGATGATGAAATCGTAGCCGGCACGTGGCGCATACGGTCCGTCCTGGCCGAAGCCGGTGATCGAGCAATAGACGAGCCGCGGATTGATCGCGCTCAGGCTGTCATAGTCGAGGCCGTATTTCTTCAGGCCGCCGAGCTTGAAGTTCTCGATCAGCACATCGGCGGTGGCGACCAGCTTGCGCAGCGTGTCGGCGCCCTCGGGCCTGGAGAAGTCGACGGCGATCGAGCGCTTGCCGCGGTTGCAGGAATGGTAGTAGGCGGCCGAGAGGTTCTCGCCGTCATGGCTCATGACGAAGGGCGGACCCCATTTGCGGGTGTCGTCGCCGCCATCCGGGCTCTCGACCTTGATGACATCGGCACCGAGATCGGCCAGCAACTGCCCGGCCCAGGGGCCGGCCAGGATGCGGGCCAGCTCGATAACGCGGATGCCTTTCAGCGGGGGGTCGGCCATGGATCACCGTGTTCTAACGAAACGCAGCCTCTAGCAACCTGCACCCGCCGTGTCACGAGCCATACGCTGGGCCAAGCCGGATCAGGGTTTCAGCACGCTGTCGGCCCAGGCGGCGAAGTCGTTCATGACGGTGTCGCGATTGACCTCGTTCAGGCTTTCGTGGCGGGTTTCCGGGTAAACCTTTGAAACCAGATTCGAAAAGCCCATCGCCCGCATGCGCTTTGCCAGGTAATGGATGGCCTTGCCGTAGTCCGACGCGGGGTCCTTCTCGCCACCGATGAGGTTGATGGGAAGGTCGCGGCGCACGTCAGTGAAGCTGGAATCCTTGCCGGCGTGCTGCGCCATGTTGACCACATCGCGCCACATCGAGACCGAGGCATCCCAGCCACAGAGCGGATCGGCGAGGTATTTGTCGACCTCGGCCGGGTCGCGCGACAGCCAGTCGAACAAGGTCCGGTGGTTGGGCACGGCCTTGCCCCATGCCTGGAAGGTGAGTTTGGGCAGAAGGCGCGACGGCACGTCGGAGCCCAGCCGCATCCGCTCCCAGCCGAGGATGAGCAGTGCGAGCTGGCCGAGCAGGCCTTGCGAGAAATTGCCGTTCCAGATGGCGGCGGCATGGACGCGCCCGGAATGGCGCAGGACAAAGTTCAGCGCGATCGAGGCGCCCAGCGAATGTCCGAAAGCGATCACCGGCAGTCCCGGATGCTCGGCCGCGATCAGGTCATGAACGGCGTCGACATCGGTGATCACCTTGGCGATGCCGTCGCTGTCGGCGAATTTACCGAGCGGCGCGTCGGCTGCCATCGTCGCGCCATGGCCGCGATGGTCATGGGCATAGACGTGGAATCCGCGCCCGCTCAGGAAATCGGCAAAGCGGGCGTAGCGCGCCGCATGCTCGGCCAGGCCGTGGTTGATCTGGACCACGGCGCTCGGATTTCCCGCGGCTTCCTTCACATAAAGGTTGAGCTCGGCCCCGGTCGGTGAGGCCAGGCTGGTCTTTCTGTCGAATGGCATGTCTCGCTCCCTACGCGACTGATGGGCGAGGGTTTCGGCGGCGTCAAGAGAGCACTGAATTGACAGCATGCTGTCAATCAGTTATATGACAGTATGCTGTCAATTTGGAATCTTGGAGAAAAGCTATGAAGACGTCGTCCATCGATGGCCCGCAGGGCCGGCTTGCGATCTACAGGCTGTGCGGAGGCGACGCGTTGCCGATCCTATTCCTGCACGGCGATTGCAGCCGTGCATCGGCGTGGCAGCAGGTGATGCAAGCCACGGCCGATGGCCGGCAGGCAGTTGCTTTCGACTCTCGCGGTCACGGCGCCTCGGCGCCAGCCCGGGATGGAGACTATGGCTATGACGGGCGTGCCGCCGACGTCGAAGCGGTCACCGATGCGCTCAGCGTAAAAAGGTTTCTCATTGTTGCCCATAGCGGCGCGGCGGGCACGTCGCTCGCCTACGCCGCCAGCCATGCGGGCCGTGTCGCCGGCATCCTGCTGGTTGATCCGGCGACCGATCCGCGTGCTTTGCCTAAGGATGTCCGCGAGGGGTTCATCCGTGATCTGGCCGGCCCCAAAGCATCAGATGTGTTGAAGGCGTACTACACGTCGATTGCCGGCTCCAATCCTGCCGTCCGCGAGCGCGTCCTCGCTGATGCGTCGGTCGTCGATCCGGCGGCGGTGGCGGGTGTCGGCAAGGCATTGGCCGAATGGAACCCGGAACCCGCGCTCGATGCCTATCAAGGGCCGATGCTGGTGCTGCCGACCGGGTCCAACAACAATCCGTCCGCGCTTTATCACCTGCGTGCCGGTATTCCGCATCAAGTCGTGGCAGGCGCCGGCCATTGGGTCATGCTTGACAAGCCCGAGGTGGTGGCGGAAGCCGTCAACACATTCATCGCGACGATCGAGACGGGCCACGAATGACGACGAGGACCGAAGCCGCGGACACGCTTACCGAGCTCGTGCTTGCGGTGTTCAGGCTGAATGGCCGCTTCCTCGAAGCTGCCGATCGGCTGGCTGCCCCGGCGGGACTGACCGCGGCGCGCTGGCAGGTGCTGGGGGCCGTTCTTGGAGAACCGAAATCCGTCGCGGAGATCGGACGCGACATGGGTCTTGCTCGCCAGAGCGTGCAGCGCCTCGCCGACATACTGGCCGAGGAGGGGCTTGCCGCCTATGCCGACAATCCGGCGCATCGCCGCGCCAAGCTTTTGTCGGCAACCAACGCCGGCTGGACGGCAATCCGCCACATCGCCACCCGCCAACATGAATGGGCGAACTCCGTATCCGAGGGCCTCGACCCTCAGGAGCTCAAGGCTGCGCTGGCGCTGTTGCGGGTGCTGGCGCTGCGGGTGGAGCAGGCTGAGAGCTGACAAACGTCCAGGTCAAAGCCTTCATCTGGGGATTATTTTCGCGTGACGAAAAAGATCGCAATTCTGACACGCCGGCTGTTCTAGTGTGCCGAAACCAATACGGTTCAATAATTGCCGGGAGAGCAGGATGCGGGTTTGGGCATTGTGGGGTTCGATGTTGCTGGCTCTGGCCAGCGCCGGCGCGGCTCATGCCGACGTGAAGATGAGCGGCACTTTCGTTGCCGACGGCGCCTGTCCCGCGACGCAAGCCATCAAGAGCGGCAAGAACCCCGGCAACATCTCGACCGAAGCCGGGCAGAGCTATGAGCTTCTCGCCGGCAACAAGGATGAGCCCACCCATTATCTCATCCAGGTGCCGGGTGCCGATCCTGAACGGCGCTGGGTGAAGATCGGCTGCGGCCATGTCACGGGCGGCAGCGCGGCGACGACTCCGGCGCCGGCCAGCGAGACCAAGCCGTCGTCGTCGGCCTCTGGAAAACCCGAATATGTCTTTGCGCTGAGCTGGCAGCCCGCTTTCTGCGAGACCAAGGCAAGCAAGCCCGAATGCAAGGCACAGAACCCGAGCGAGTTCGATGCTTCGCACTTTACGCTGCACGGGCTGTGGCCGCAGCCGAACGGCAATTTCTATTGCCAGGTGCCGGCGGGCGACAAGGCCAATGACAATCCGGCGCATTGGGGAGATCTGCCGCCGGTCGATCTCGACGCCAAGACGCGCGCCGAGCTCGACCAGGTGATGCCGGGCACCGCCTCCAAGCTGGAGCGCCACGAATGGATCAAGCACGGCACCTGCTACGGCAAGAGCCAGCAGGAGTATTTCTCCGACGCGCTCAATTTGATGCGCGCGGTGAACGCCTCGGCGGTGCGCGATCTCTTCAACAAGAACATCGGCAAGCAACTGACCTCGGACGAGATCCGCGGCGCCTTCAACCAGGCCTTCGGCGCCGGCGCCGGGGACCGCGTGCGTGTCTCCTGCCTGATCGATCCGTCGAGCGGCAGGCGCCTGATCGGCGAGATCACGCTTGGCCTGTCAGGTCCGATCGGCCCGGACAGCAAGCTCGCCGATCTCCTGATGGCGTCGGCGCCGACAGGCAAGGCCGGTTGCCCGAAGGGCACGGTCGACGCGATAGGATTCCAGTAGGGCGCCACCTCAGGCTTGGCCGCCGAACCGGACGGTACTCCCGGTTTGGTGAAAGATCGCGATGTGCCGAAAGCGATTGCCGTTCGGCGCTTCATCGCCTACATAGCGCGCAACCCCATCCAACCTGACACCTCAGTTCCAGGGAAAGCACGCGTGGCTCGCCAGTTCATCTATCACATGTCCGGCCTGTCGAAGGCCTATGGCACCAAGAAGGTGCTCGATAACGTTCACCTGTCCTTCTATCCGGACGCCAAGATCGGCATCCTCGGCCCCAACGGCTCAGGCAAGTCGACGATCCTGCGCATCATGGCCGGGCTCGACAAGGAGTTCCAGGGCGAGGCTTGGCTGGCCGAGGGCGCGACCGTCGGCTACTTGGCGCAGGAGCCGCACCTCGACAACTCGAAGACCGTGCGTGAAAACGTCATGGACGGCGTCGCCAGGAAGACCGCCATCATCGAGCGCTACAACGAGCTGATGATGAACTATTCCGACGAGACGGCCGACGAGTCGGCCAAGCTCCAGGACGAGATGGACCGGCTCAACCTTTGGGACCTCGAGCAGCAGGTCGAGATGGCGATGGACGCGCTGCAATGCCCGCCGCCTGACTCCGAAGTGACCAACCTGTCGGGCGGTGAGCGGCGCCGCGTGGCGCTCTGCCGCCTGCTGCTCGAACAGCCCGACCTTCTTTTGCTCGACGAGCCGACCAACCATCTCGACGCCGAGACCACGCAGTGGCTGGAAAAGCACCTGCGCGACTATCCTGGCTCGGTGCTGATCATCACCCACGACCGCTACTTCCTCGACAACGTCACCGGCTGGATCCTCGAACTCGACCGCGGCCGCGGCATCCCCTACGAGGGCAACTACACCAGATATCTCGACGCCAAGGCCAAGCGGCTGATCCAGGAAGGCCGCGAGGACGACGCCCGCCAGAAGTCGATCTGGCGCGAGCGCGAATGGATCCAGTCCTCGCCCAAGGCGCGCCAGACCAAGTCGAAGGCGCGTATCAAGGCCTACGAGGAACTGGTCGAGGCGTCGCAGAACCGCAAGCCGACCGACACGCAGATCGTCATCCCATCGAGCGAGCGTCTCGGCAATGTCGTAATCGAGGTCGAGAACCTCAACAAGGGCTTTGGCGACGAGCTTCTGATCGAGAACCTGTCGTTCAGGCTGCCGCCGGGCGGCATCGTCGGCGTTATCGGCCCGAATGGCGCCGGCAAGACGACGCTGTTCAAGACGTTCACCGGCCAGGAAAAGCCGGATTCGGGCACGGTCCGCATCGGTGAGACGGTCAAGCTCGGCTATGTCGACCAGAGCCGCGATGCTCTGGATGGGAGCAAGACCGTGTGGGAAGAAATCTCCGGCGGCGCCGAAATCATCAAGCTCGGCAAGCACGAGATCAACAGCCGCGCCTACTGCTCGTCCTTCAATTTCCGCGGCGGCGACCAGCAGCAGAAGGTCGGCAACCTCTCGGGCGGCCAGCGCAACCGCGTGCATCTGGCCAAGATGCTGAAGGGCGGCGGCAATGTTCTGCTGCTCGACGAACCGACCAACGACCTCGACACCGAAACGCTGGGCGCGCTGGAAGACGCGCTTGAAGCCTATGCCGGCTGCGCCGTCATCATCAGCCACGACCGCATGTTCCTCGACCGCATGGCGACCCACATGCTCGCCTTCGAGGGCGATGCGCATGTCGAGTGGTTCGAAGGCAATTTCGAGGAATACGAGAAGGACAAGCTGCGCCGCCTCGGCGCTGAAGCGGCGGCCCCGCACCGCATGACGCACAAGCGGCTGACGCGGTAAGCGGCTGGATCCGTTGCGGGTAGCCGGTGTTTGACCTAAATTGATCGGATGGAGCGTTCCGTATGATCACCGTGAAGCTGCCTGGGAAAGCCGAGAAGCTGCTGGCCGTCATGGCCAAGGCCAGCGGCCGCACGACCGATCAGGTCGTGACTGAAGCCGTCCTCGAAGCGATTGAGGATTGGCAGGACGCAAAGATAGCGAACGAACGCCTGAAAGATGACGATGGCGTTCGTATCCCGCTGGAAGAGGTGATGCGGAAGCTTGAGCTTCGTGAGGCGGAGGAACGTCACACGAAGCCCGCCGCTGAATGAACTGGCGCGTCGAGTTCACGCCACGCGCATCGAAAGACATCGAACGGCTGTCGACAAAAGACCAACGACGCATCCTCGAGTTCCTGCATCAAAGAGTTTCGTCGCATCCCAATCCGAAAACCCTTGCCAAGCGGCTCGTCGCGACTGAGGAAGGCGCTTGGCGCTTTCGCATTGGCGATTACAGGATCATCGTTCAATTCCAGGACAGCCGGCTTGTCGTTTTGGTCGTGGAAGTCGGCAATCGTCGCGAGGTCTACCGATGAACACAAACGCTGCTGCGGCACCGAATGGCTGACTGGTCCGCTGCCCAATATCTGAAGTTCGAAGATGAACGCACGCGGCCCGCGCGCGATCTGGTCCAGCAGGTGCCGGTCGATTTTCCGCGCCGCGTCGTCGATATCGGCTGCGGCCCGGGCAACTCGACCGAACTTCTGGTCGAGCGCTGGCCGGATGCCCAGGTCATTGGCTTCGACACCTCGCCCGACATGATCGCGAAGGCGAGGGCGCGGCTGCCGAATGTCAATTTCGAGCTGGCGGACGCTTCCAAATGGCAGCCCGAGCATCCCGTCGACGTCATTTTCGCCAACGCCGTCTTCCAGTGGCTGCCGGAACATCCGGCTGTGTTCCAGCGCCTGATGGGACTTCTGGCGCCAGGAGGCGCCTTGGCCATCCAGATGCCGGACAATCTCGGCGAAGCCTCGCACCAGCTGATGCGGGAGACCGCGGCCGAAGTGCCGTTTGCAGCCAAGCTCGAGGGTGCCGCGCGCGGGCCGCTGCCGCCGGTGTCCTTCTATTACGATCTGTTGTCGCCGCTCGCCGACCGGCTCGACATCTGGCACACCATCTACAACCATCCGCTGGCCGATGCCGAAGCGATCGTCGAATGGGTCAAGGCGACGGGCCTGAAGCCGTTCCTCGATCCGCTCGATGCGGATGAGAAGAAGCTGTTCCTCGACACCTACACGGCAAAGATCGCCAAGGCCTATCCGAAGACAGCGAACGGCAAGGTGCTGCTGCGCTTCCCGCGGATTTTCATCATAGCCAAGCGGGCCTGACGCA
This sequence comes from Mesorhizobium sp. WSM4832, assembly GCF_055811115.1. Taxonomy (NCBI): domain Bacteria; kingdom Pseudomonadati; phylum Pseudomonadota; class Alphaproteobacteria; order Hyphomicrobiales; family Phyllobacteriaceae; genus Mesorhizobium; species Mesorhizobium sp. WSM4832. Next base: position 25,376 of record NZ_JBVVQH010000028.1, read on the forward strand.
GCGGTTTAAGCTGGCATAAACCGGCTGGATGCGACAAGGGTAGCGCCGGGCCGCTCCGGTGCCCACATCAAGGCCCCTGCCTCGGACGGATTGGACATGCATCGCGTCATCATCAGCGGCATCGGCGCCGAAATCCCTGAACCCGTCATCACCAACGAAGAACTGGTCGCCAGCTTCAACAGCTGGGTCGACACCGAGAATGCGCGCCGTGCCTTGACAGGCGAGACGCTGCTGCAGAAATCGGACAGCGACTTCATCGTGCATGCATCGGGCGTGAGGAGCCGCCATGTGATCGAGCGCGAAGGCATCCTCGACCCAACCCGCATGACGCCGCGCATCCCGGCGCGGCCAGACGATGCGCTGTCGTTGGAAGCCGAGTTCGGCATCGCCTCGGCCAGGAAGGCGCTTGCCCATGCCAGATTGGACCCATCCGAGATCGACCTGATCATCTGCTCGGCCTCGCACCATCAGCGGCCCTATCCGGCTATAGCCATAGAGATGCAGGAGGCGCTGGGGACCAAGGGCGCCGGCTTCGACATGGGATTGGGCTGTTCCTCGGCGGCGGCTGCTCTTCACATGGCCGTCAACCTGGTGCGCTCGGGCGCGCATAAGCGCATCCTGGTGTCGACGCCGGAGATCATCACCGGCCATCTCAATTTCCGCGACCGGCAGACGCATTTCATCTTCGGCGACGCCTCGGTGTCAATGGTGGTGGAGGGTCTTGCCCAGGGTGACAAACGACCCGGGCGTTTCGAGGTGCTGGACACCCGCATTTGGACGCAGATGTCGAACAACATACGCACCAATCTCGGCTATCACACGCGCACCGCCCAGGACGATCCCTACATGATCAATCTGGAGGGCAACCTGATCAAGCAGGTGGGCAACAAGGTGTTCAAGGAAGTCACCGTCGCCGGCCAGAAATTCATCGTGGAATTCCTGGCCGAGCATGGGCTGACGCCGCAGGCGATCCGCCGCTTCTGGCTGCATCAGGCCAATGCGCGCATGAATGCGATGATCCTGAAGCTGTCCTTCGGCCATGACGTCGACCATGACCGCGCGCCGATGGTGCTGGAGCGGCTCGGCAACACGGCGGGCGCCGGCGCGATCGTGGCGCTGTCGGAAAACCATGCCGACATGAGGGCCGGCGATTTCGGCCTGATCTGCGCGTTTGGCGCGGGGTATTCGATAGGCGGCGCGCTTATCAGAATGCTGTGAGGCGTCAGGCCGGCGCGAACGGCACCAGCATCGGCACTCGCCCGGCGTAATCGTCATAGGCGGTTCCGAGTTCGGTGCGCAGGAAACGCTCCTCGAGCTTTGCCTTCATGACGATGCCGATGATCAAAAGAATGGCGCCTCCGACGCCCCAGACGGTGCCTTTCGCCGCCATGGTGGCCAGGATTCCCAGGATCAGCCCGGTGTAGATCGGGTGGCGAACGAGGCCGTAAGGCCCGGTGTCGATGACGCGGTGTTCGGCCTTGGCGGTGACCGTTCCCGACCACAGCCGGCCAAGGTGCAGCCGCGCCCACCATGAGAAGGCGAGGCCGATAGCGATTAGCGCGACGCAGATCCAGGCCACGGCAAGGTTGGGAAACCACAGGCGAAAACGGCCGACATAGTCATGCGCCGGAATGAATAAGAGGATTGTGCCGGGTACGAGCATCGCCCGGTACGGTGCCTCCGCCTGAAAGCCGGCGCGCTTCCTTGCCGGGGCGGCCCAGAACGCCGCGGCGGCCCACGACACCGCCCAGATCAACCAGAGCAGCGCGATTGCCGTCCCGGGGCGCATCACGTACCTCCGTCAATTTGTCTGGACGTTATCATGAAGCCGGCTCGGCGCGGCAGCAATGCGGCGCTGGTTCCATTATCAGTAAGAAGATCGTGATCCTCGCCCTCATTAGCCCGAACAGCTGAACATCCACTGCACGCCAAAGGCATCGACCAGCATGCCGAAGAAGGTTCCCCAATATTGCCTTGCCAGGGGCACGGTGATCCGTCCGCTCGCGGCCATGCGGGCGAACAGCTCCCGCATGGCGGCCAAGTCGTCGAACTCCAGCATCATGGCGGAGCCCTTCATCGGCTCCGCATCGTCATTATCTGAGGCATGGAACAGCACGCCTGGACCTTCAAACCGCGCATGCAGGATTTTTCCGCGCATCGCCTCGGTTCGCACCGGCATGTCGTTGTCGCCCCAGCGCAGCAGGATCGTCCCTCGGCCAAGACCGCATTGTTCGTAGAAGGCCAATGCCGGTTCGCAGCTGGTGGTGAAGAACAGCGAAGGGGAGAGCCGCATGCTACCGCTCCTGGCCAGATCAGTGCGCAGCGGTGGCTGCTGCGATGAGCGCCTCGCCGGTATATTGCATGTCACCGATGCCCCAGCCGCCGTCGGGTGCGTTGACGATGTTGATCCAGGTGTTTTCGGGCCTATGTGCCGGCACGCAGAGTTCGGCCACAATCGCGGCGGCCGTGGTGATGAAGGCCTTGCGGGACTCGACCGAGCCAAGGCCGATATTGGGCAATTTCAACTCGACCATGACGACCGGCCGGTTGGTGCCGCCGGCATAGATATGGCGCGGCGGCAAGATATGGACCGTGCCGCCGACAATCCCGGTGAAGAACGAGTTGCCGGTGGCGCCGGAGGCTTCGATCAGGGCGGCGCTGAGGCGCGGCAGGATCTCGCGCTCTCCCGCCTGGGTCAGTACGCCTTCCGGCGCGGTCACGGTAATGGGCATTTGGGTTCTCCTTGGTCCTCGGGTCGCACGGCCTTGTTCGAAGATTTTCTCCGGCTTGCCATGTTTCGTATCAATTGTTACGTTACGCGAAACGAGGAAGTCAACAGGTTTCGTATCAATCACTATGGAAGATTTGGAGAAGCCGCGCGGCGGCCGGCCGCGTGCATTCGATCCCGACCGGGCACTGGACGCGGCCATGCATCTGTTCTGGGACCATGGCTATGAGGCGACGTCGCTCGCCATGCTGCGCGAGGCGATGGGGCTGACGCCGCCGCAGATCTACAATGCCTTCACCGACAAGGAGACTTTGTTCCGCAAGGCGCTGGCGCGCTATCATGAGACGGAGATCGGCTTTGCGCTGGAGGCGCTGAGCGCGCCGGTGTCGACGCGGGCGGCGGTCCGGCGGTTGCTGCTCGGGGCGGCGGAGGCCTATTCCAGGCCCGGCAAGCCGGGCGGATGCCTTTTCGTCAGCGGTGCCCTGGCAGCCTCGCCGCAAGCGCAAGCCATTGCCGGTGAACTCAAGGCCTATCGCAAGGCGAGCGAGGCGGCGATCGCGGAGCGGCTGGCCAAGGGGAGAGCGAAGGGCGATCTGCCGGAGGGCCTCTCCGTCGAAGGCCTGGCCAAATATATTGCAGGCGTCATGAACGGCATGTCGATACAGGCGCGGGATGGCGCATCGGTCGAAGAGTTGCGCATTTTGGCCCAAACCGCTCTTGCGGCCTTGCCGGCCGAAGAGCAAAACCAGGGCGCGTCATCCAAGGACTGAAGCCATGCTGGATCTCTTTCCCGAGGCCGAGAAGCCGGTAGACATCATCCCGGCGAAGAAGCTTTCCGCCCGCGCGGCAGCGCTTTATGTCGCGCCGGCGGATCATTTCCAGACGCGTCCGGTGGACGAGTTGCGGCTCGGCTTCGACGGCATTTCAGGCGACTTCCATGGCGGATCGACGCGCCGCTCGGGCGGACGCGAGCCCTGGTATCCGCGCGGCACCGAGATGCGCAACGAGCGGCAATTGTCGCTTGTCGCCGCGGATGAGCTCGCGATCATTGCCCAACATATGGGTCTCGAGGAGATCAGGCCGGAGTGGATCGGCGCCAATCTTTTGGTCGAAGGCGTGCCGCATCTTTCGACGCTGCCGGCCGGCTCGCTCATGTTCTTCAAGGGTGGCGCGACGATCAAGATCGACGCCCAGAACAAGCCGTGCCGCATCGCCGGGCAATCGATCGCCGAGCATGTCCGCGCCGCAGATCAAGATGCCACCGCGCTGCTCTTTCCGAAGGTGGCGAAGCGCCTGCGCGGCTTGGTTGCCTGGGTCGAAAAGCCGGGTTTCATTCGGGCCGGCGAAGAGATTTCCGTGCGCGTGCCGGAGCAGTGGATCTACCAGGCCTGACGGGCCACGCTGCTGGAAGCGGCGCGGCCCGGCACCTTGGACTAGGCTTTCCGGTTTTTGTTGGCGCCCTGCGCCATCACCGAAACATGGTCCCACTTTTCCCAGGTAGCGATGCGGTTGGCATATTCCTGCTTGATCATCGGCAGGCCGCCATCTCCGAAGAAGACACGAAGCGGCGGCTCGGCGGCGTCGACGATGGCCAGCATCGCCGGCCCGGTCGCTTCCGGATCGCCCGCCACCGCGCGGCCGCGACGCTCGGCCATCGCCGCGCGGATCGGTTCATAGACATCCAACGGCTTCGAGACCTTGGCGGAAGGGCCGGCCCAGTCGGTCGAGAAGCCACCCGGCTCGACCAGGGTGACATGGATGCCGAAACCGGCGACTTCCAGGCTGAGCGACTGGCTGAACGCTTCCAGCGCCCATTTCGAGGCGTGGTAAAGGCCGAGCGAAGTGAAGGCGTTGACGCCACCGATCGACGATATCTGGATGATATGGCCGGACCGCTGGGCCCGCATGATCGGCAATGCGGCCTGCGTCACCCAAAGCGCGCCGAAGACGTTGGTTTCGATCTGGTCGCGCGCTTCCTGCTCGGTGACTTCCTCGATGGCGCCGAAATGGCCGTAGCCTGCGTTGTTGATGACGACGTCGAGCCGGCCGAAACGCTTGTGCGCCTCGGCGATCGCGGCGTCGACCGCCTTCTTGTCGGTGACATCGAGCTTCATGGCGGCGATGTTGTCGCCATATTTTTCGACGAGATCGGCAAGCGTGCCGGCATCGCGCGCGGTGGCAGCGACGCGATCGCCACGGGCGAGCGCGGCCTCGGTCCAGACACGGCCAAAGCCCTTCGACGATCCGGTGATGAACCAAACCTTGTCAGTCATGATCTGCGATCCTTGCTCTTGGGGCGCTTCGGCGTTCCACGGAACCGCCGAACCGCTCTAAGTTTTTGTTTTGCGCAATTCCGGACGGAGGCTGCGGCGAAGTCGCCGAACCTGACCGCTGCGCACTTTTCCTGGAATTGCTCTGGAGGCGATGAATTCCGGGGAGATAAACGGAGGATACTCCGTTTGCCGCATATACGTCGCTTTTGGCGTTTTTCCAGAGGGCCGCCCGAATTATTTGACGGGCAGGGTCAGGGGTAGCTCACAGCGCTCGACCAGGCCGGATCGTCATGTCTTTTCCAATAAAGCGCCATCAGCCGTTCGGTGATTGCGCCGACCTTGCCGTCGGCGACAGGCGCCCCGTCGATCGTCGTGACCGGCATGATGCCGCCTGCGGTCGAGGTGATGAAGACCTCGTCCGCCGTCTTCAGCGCGACGACGCTGACATCCGTCGCCACAGCCAAGAGGCCCTCTTCGGCACAAAGGTCAAGCACGGTGCGGCGCGTGATGCCGGGCAGCACGCCGACGGCGGGCGTCGACAGCTTGCGGTCCTTTACGCAGAAAACGTTGAAGCCCGGACCTTCGGCGACATTGCCGTTGAAGTCGAGGACAAGCGCGGTGTCGGCGCCGCGGTCGTAGGCATCGTAGAGCCCGCGTACCAGGTCCAGCCAATGATAGTTCTTGATCGAGGGATCGATCGAGGCGGGCGGAATACGCACCTTGTCGCTGATCGCCACCTTGAGGCCGGTTCGCAACTGCTCGGCATTGGCGACCGAGCCGAAGGGGACGGCGAAAGCCATGAACCGATTGATCGCCTGGCGCGGGTCGCGGCTGAAGGTCGGCGAGGCGCCGCGTGTGCACAGCATCTCGACATAGGCCGCGCGGTGGCCGGACAGCGCGACGCAATTGTGGAGGATCTCGGCAACGCCGTCGCGATCGAACGGGATCGTCATTCGCAGTTTTTCCAGCCCGCCGAAGAAGCGGTCGAGATGCAGGTCGAGGCGGAAGAAGCGGCCATCCCAGACGTGAACGGTGTCGTAGGTGGCGTCGGAATGCAGGAAGCCCCAATCCAGCACCGAGACCTTGGCCTGCGACATCGGCAGATATTGCCCGTCCAGGAAGGCGACGCCGTCGGGATAGGCATGCGGGTCGAGATGACGATCTGAAAGAATGGGGAGCGACCCGGCTGGCGCGGCAACAGCTTGGCTCATTTTCATTCCTCCCTCGATGTTCCGGCAAGGCAGGCTAACGCCGGGCTCCGGATGAAGTAGAGCCAGGCTACCGGCGCTGCCTGGCCTGCGAAGCGGCTGTTCGGTCCTCGACCTCATTCGTCCTCGTCGTCTTCCTCGAGCAGGCGTGTCGCCCGCCAGCGGGTGAGCACCTCGTTGGTCCGCCCGATGACGAAGAAACGCGCCGAGTCCCGGTCATATCCTTCGGCGAGCAGCTTTTCGTAGTCGGTGTGGGCATGGCGGATATGGGCGATGGTCGCCAGCCACACCGCGATCGTTGGCGGCAAGGTCTTCATGTGCACCGAACCGGCCTCGGCGCGGATCTTTTCCATGTCGGCGTAAGGCGCGAGCGGCAACAGCGCTGTCAGCGCCTTGGCAATCGCGCGCCTTCGGCGGGTGGGGGCGCTCATTTCCCGTCGCGCCCGGCAATGGTCGCTTCGGGAAATGCATCGGTCGAAGCGTAGTAGGGCTTGATGTCGATGACCGGCGTGCCGTCGAGCACATCGATGGCGTCGATCTCGATCCGGCCGGCCTCGATGTCGAGAGCGACGAGCTTCGCCACATGCAGGCCGACAGGGTTCGGCCGGGCAGGAGAGCGTAGCGAGAAAACGCCTTTCGGTTCAGCCGCATGGCGCGGTTTCTGCACGATCAGATTCCGCGGCGCGTGATGGAGCCAGGACAGGATGACGATGTGGCTGGCGCGTTCCAGGTTTTGCAGTCCCGGACGATAGGCCTCATTGATCATGACGGTTGCAGCGCGCCCGGATTCCCGGGCGGCGCGCATATTCTTGGGGCAATCCTCGCGACTCACCCAAGGCGAGACAATGCGACCGACAAAGACAAGGTGGCCGTCCGTCCGCAGTTCCGCCGGATCGACTTCAAGAAGCCTCTCACCTTCGCGTGTCTCAAACATCCTGTTTCATCCCGTGGAAGAACCGCATGTCCGGTGCGGATCACGGCTGCGCCATTTTCTTGTCCGGAAGCGACATAGCGCTTGCCATGGTTTCAAAATCGACATAAACATATCTTTATATCTTTCAATGAGAACCGGCGCATGCATATCCCGCTCGACACAATGGTAGATACATTGAAGGCGGCGGCCGAATCCAGCCGACTTCGCATCCTAGTGCTCCTGTCGCGCGGCGACCTGACCGTCTCCGATCTCACCGAAATCCTCGGCCAGTCGCAGCCGCGCGTCTCGCGTCACCTGAAGCTGCTGCTCGATGCCGGGCTGATCGGCCGCTACCAAGAAGGATCCTGGGCCTTCTTCAGGCTGACGGATACGGATAATTCGCGCGATTTCGTGCAGCGTCTGGTCGCGGGCATCAGCGAGGCCGATCCGCAGGTGGTGCGCGATCTCGAGCGGTTGGCGGCGGTGAAGCGCAAGCGGCAGGACCGTGCCGCCGAATATTTCTCGGAGAATGCTGCGAGCTGGGACCACATCCGCTCGCTGCATGTGCCGGACCGCGCGGTGGAAGCGGCACTCATAAAGCTTGTCGGCAAGCGGCCGTTCCAGTCGATGCTCGACCTTGGCACCGGCACGGGCAGGCTGCTCGAAATCTTTGCGCCGCTCTACCGGCGCGGTGTCGGCATCGACATGTCGCGCGAGATGCTGAGCGTGGCGCGCGCCAATCTCGACAGGGCAGGCGTCGCCAATGCGCAGGTGCGCCAGGGCGACATTTTCTCGCCGCCGGTCGAGCGCAACGCCTTCGACCTCGTCACCATCCACCAGGTGCTGCACTATCTCGACGATCCGGCCCGGGCGATCGCCGAGGCAGCGAGGCTGCTGCGCCCATCGGGCAGGCTGATCGTCGTCGACTTCGCGCCGCACAATCTCGAATTCCTGCGCGACCAGCATGCCCATATGCGGCTCGGCTTCTCCGACCGGCAGATTTCGGAGTGGTTCGCGGAGGCGGGACTCGACCTCGAGGACAGCCAGGAATTCGAGCCGCGCGGCGGCAACGAGGCAAGGCTCACCGTCAAGCTCTGGCTCGGCCGTGACCGCCGCCTGCTGATCGCCGATCCGTCCAATGACCCGCTACCAGCCAAGACATATCCAATGGGGGAAACAGCCTGATGAACCAGTTCCGCTTTTCCCGCCGCCCCGACATTGGCGACAAGGTCAGGGTCTCGTTCGAATTCTTCCCGCCGAAGACCGACGAGATGGAGATAAGGCTCTGGGACACGGTCACCCGGCTGGAGCCGCTCAAGCCGAAATTCGTCTCGGTGACCTATGGCGCCGGCGGCTCGACCCGCGAGCGCACGGCGCGCACGGTGAAGCGCATCCTCAACGAGACGTCGCTGACGCCGGCGGCGCATATGACCTGCGTCGATGCCGCCCGCGATGACGTCGACACGGTCATCCGCGAATTCGCCGACATGGGCGTCAAGCGCTTTGTGGCGTTGCGCGGCGATCCGGCGGCCGGCGTGGGCACAAGCTACCGTCCGCATCCCGACGGCTACGCCAATGGCGCCGAGCTGGTCGGGGCGCTGAAGAGCGCCGGCGATTTCGATATCTCCGTCTCGGCCTATCCGGAAAAACATCCGGAAAGCCCCGACTTCGCCACCGACTTCGACATGCTGAAGCGCAAGGCCGACAATGGCGCGACGCGGGCGATCACTCAGTTCTTCTTCGACAACGATCTCTACGAGCGTTATGTCGAGCGGGCGCGCCGCGCCGGCATCTATATTCCGATCGTGCCGGGCATCCTGCCGGTGCACAATTTCACGCAGGTCGCCAATTTCTCGTCGCGCTGCGGGGCGCTGGTGCCGGCCTGGCTGGCCGAGCGTTTCGAAGGACTGGAGAACGATCCGCAGACGCATGCTCTCGTGGCTTCGGCCGTGGCAGCCGAGCAGGTGCTCGACCTTGTCGAGCGCGGCGTCGGCGATTTCCATTTCTACACGATGAACCGCGCCGATCTCGTCTTTGCCGTCTGCCACATGATCGGCATCCGCTCGCATGAGACGGAGGCGAGGGGATCGGCAGCGGCGTGAACCAAGCGCAACGGAAGCCTGCAATGGAAAAGGCCGGGTAGAACCCGGCCTTCTCGAACTGTTGGACTATTCTCGGTGTTCAGTCTTCCCGGCTTTGGCGGTCAGGGAAGAACGCCTATGATAAGGGCACCGATGAATGCGAATGCGGCACAAATCATCAAAGCGTTGATTGGCCTCGTCAGTCCCATGCCATAGCCTCCTCTTCAGAGCTATGGCAGGAGTCTAGGGTCATTTGTGCCACAGGCAAGCGGAAAACGTGCTGCAATGCGACATGATTGTGGAATTTGCGACCCGGGTTTTGCCGTTAGCCGTTGAAACTCTTTGGCAAAATCCGGCTCCGAGGTTGTGAATAAATTGTGGCGGCGGTGTGGCATGACACCGCTACCATCGCCCGAACAGACGCCCGTCGATGGTGATCAGGCCGAGTCCGATCAGTGTCATGCCGCCGACCTCGAACAGCGCCAGCCGCTCGCCGAGGAAGAGGAAGCCGAGCAGCACCGCGCTGACTGGGACGACCAGCGTCACCAATGAGGCATTGGTGGCGCCTGCCGAGGCGACGAGGTTGAAATAGAGGATGTAGGCGAAGGCGGTGGAGAGCAGCGCCAGCGCCAGCACGGCTGCCCAGACCGGCGGCGAGGCGGCAAGAAGGCCGGCCGGGCCGTAAGCGATCAGCACGACCGGGATCATGATGACGGTCGAAGCGGTCAGTTGCCCGGTGGCGATGACCGGCGAAGGCACGCCCTTGAAGCGGCGAGCGATCATCAGCGCGACGGCGTAGGAGAGCGAAGCACCGATCAGCGCGAACTTGGCCCAGACCGGCCCGCCGAGGCCGGCAAGCAGGCCGGGACCGATCATGACCGCTGTGCCGGCAACACCGAGCGCGATGCCGGCCAGCTTGTTCCAGGACAGCTTCTCATCGGTGGTGAGGGCGTTGGCGAGAATCAGCGTCCAGAATGGCGTCGTCGCATTGAGTACCGAGGCGACGCCGGCACCGAGCTCAACCTGGCCGGCGAAGATCAACGAGAAGGGGATCACGTTGTTGGTGAGAGCCAGCAGCAAGAACAGCCCAGCGCGGGGAAAGGCAAGGCGAAAAGAGGGACCGCGCATAGCCAGATAGAGCTGAAGCGCGATCGCGGCGATGGCGACACGAAACAGCACCAGCGCCAGCGGATGGATCTCGGACACGGCGATGCGGGCAAAGAAGAACGAACCGCCCCAGATCGCGCCGAGCAAGAGAAGCTGCGCCCAATCCTTGAGCGTCATCGGTCCGCGCATCGGCGCGGCGCCGGCCGTAATGGACATGTTTTTCCTCCCAGGGGCCGATCGCAACCTCGGCCCGTCAAACACCTCACCAACCGATATCGAGTTCGGAGGCAAGGGCCACCCGAAACCTGACCGCTGGTTTAGCGTTGGCAAAATGTGCGGCCGGCCGGCCGGGATAGCGAGACACAGAACTGTTTTCTTTGGCGGTTAGCTAGGATTAATTGTGCGCGCTCCAGATCGAGGGATTCGTCCATGCAGCGATTCGAAAATGCCCGTGAGGCGGCACTGGCGCTTCGTCCCGACGACCCGGTCTATTGTTTCCGCCCGCAGGTGCTGAGGGCCGATGCGCTGCAGTTCATGGGCATGTTTCCCGGCAAGACCGCCTACGCGGTCAAGACCAATGGCGAGCAGATCGTTCTGAAGGCGCTGGTCGAGGCCGGCGTCAGCGCCTTCGACGTCGCCTCGCCCGGCGAGTTCGCCGCCGTGCGCGCCGTCTCGCCGGACGCCGAGATGCTCTACATGCATCCGGTCAAGGCGCAGTCGGACATCAAGCTGGCGCTGGAGAAATACGGCATCCGGGTGATCTCGCTCGACCATGAGGACGAGATCACCAAGCTGACGCGGGTGGTGCGGGCGCTCGACATCGATCCCGGCGCTCTCACCGTCTTCGTGCGCATCCAGACCAAGGGCCACGCGGCTTACGAACTGTCGAAGAAATTCGGCGCCGGGCCGGCCAATGCGGTCGAGCTCGCCGAGCGGCTGAACCGCACCGGCTACAAGGTCGGCCTCTGCTTCCATGTCGGCAGCCAGATCGAGGATCCCGACACCTATGAGCGCGCGCTGGCTTCGGCCGACTGGGTGCGCAACCGCCTGACCTTCGACATTGCCGGGCTCGATGTCGGCGGCGGCTTTCCGGCCGAGTACGGCCACGATCCCAACCGCAGGCACATCGAGATGCCGTCGCTGGGACAGCTCATGTCGCGGCTGGCCGGCGACCTCAAGGAATACCAGTTCGACGACATGCCGCTGGTGGCGGAGCCCGGCCGCGTGATCGTGGCGCGCTGCCTGTCGTTGATCGTGCGCGTGCTGCTGCGCAAGGGCAAGCGGCTCTACATCAATGACGGCATCTGGGCCTCGCTGTCGGATTCATGGACCGGCAAGATCACGCTGCCGGCGCGCTTCATCCCCGACCCCGCGATCCGCACGCGCAACGGCGCCGAGAAAAACATCGTACCCTTCAAGGTGTGCGGCGCGACCTGCGATTCCGTCGACATCCTGTCCAGGCCGTTCTGGCTGCCGGAAACGGTCGACACCGGCGACTGGATCGAGATCGGCCATATCGGCGCCTACTCGCTGTCGCTGAGGACACGCTTCAACGGCTTTTATCCCGACACTTTCGTCGAGGTGACGACGCCGTTCGACGAAGGGGACGCGCCGCAGGGGTTTGCGAGTTTGGAGACGATGGGGAGTTAAGCTCCACCTTCTCCCCTTGTGGGAGAAGGTGGATCGGCGCGTAGCGCCGAGACGGATGAGGGGTGTTCCAGCGGAGTGAGACGTTGGTATTCCCTGGAGCACCCCTCATCCGACCGAGCTTCGCTCGGCCACCTTCTCCCACAAGGGGAGAAGGGAAGGGCGCTACAATTTCGCCAGCAGTTCCGGCGTCGGCCAGCCATCCACGGGAAGGCCGAGCCGCATCTGTTCCTTGCGGATCGCCTCGCGCGTGTTGGTTCCCAGGATACCGTCGACGGTGCCGACGTCGTAGCCCTTGGCTTCGAGCTTGGTCTGCAGCGCCTTCATCTGGTCGCCATCGAGGCCTTGCTCGGGCGTGCGCGGATCGAATTGCGGCGCGCCGGCGAGCCGAGTCGCAAGCACCGCCGCGGTCAGCGCGTAGGTGAAGGACTGGTTCCACTCGAGGTAGACATCGAAATTGTCGTAGGTCAGGAAAGCAGGGCCCTTGCGGCCCATGGGCAGCGCCAGGCCGGCCTTGAGGCCGTTGTCGATGAGCGGGTTGCCATTGGGTTCGGTAACGCCCCACTGAGCCCACTGCGACAGCGGCAGCTTGTTGGTGCGGCCTGTCTGGTCCCATGGCATCTCATCGGGGACGCGCACTTCCTGGACCCAGGGCTGGTCGCGCTTCCAGCCGCGCGACATGATCTTGTCGGCCGTGGTCATGATGACATCCGGCACGCTGTTCCTGAGATCGACCTTGCCGTCGCCGTCGCCGTCGACGCCGCGCCCTAGATAGTCGGTCGGCAGGATCTGCGTCTGGCCGATCTCGCCCGCCCAGGCGCCCTTGACGTCGGCCGGCAGCACGCCGCGGTCGATCAGGGTCAGCAGCGGCACCAATTGCGGCCGGAACAGTTGCGGGCGGCGGCAATCATGCGAAAGCGTCACCAGCGCGTTGAGGGTATGGAAGTCGCCCTGCACAGCGCCGAAGTCGGTTTCCAGTCCCCAGAAGGCGGCGATGATCGCCGGCTGGACGCCGAACTGCTTGTCGGCGCGGTCGAAGACATCGGCATATTTCTTCAGATTGGCCGTGCCCTGCTTCAGGCGATAGCCCGAAATCATGCGGGTGGCGAATTCGGTGAAAGTCTGCGTAAAGACGCCCTGGGCGCGGTCGCGCGCCAACGCACGCTCGTCAAGGGTGGCGTCTTCCAGCGCGTCGAGGCCGACGGCACCGACGCCGGCCGCCTTGGCTTCCGCTGCCACACCCTGCTTCCAGGCCTCGAAATCGCCGCCGCATTCCTGTGCCGCTGCGGGCAGTGCAAACGCACAGACAAAGAGCGCCGCCAGGATTTCAACGCGCAATCGCATCGCTTTCCTTTCGAGACCGGCGCATGACCCCATCGCAACCCGGAGCGGGCTTTGACAGGCGCATGCGAGGATTTCAAAGTTCAGGAGCCGCGTTAGGCATCCGCACGAGTGCGCCGCTCCAGATTACCAGCGGTTGCATGTTTCGCCGCCTGCCATGTCGAAAAGCAGGCGGGACGGCCGATGTCAACGGGTGTTCTGCCGCAGCCACTTCTTCCAGGCGGCTTCCGAGCCGTTGAAAACATTGATGTCCGACTTGCCGGTCATGCCGGGCACGATGCCGGTGCCGGTGTACTGCCAGAAGGTGAAGGGGTGGCTGCCGTATTTCTCGCGCGGGTGACCGGCGACCGAGCGCAGCCAATAGGGATAGCTGCGGAATGTCGCCAACTGGTTGTCGTCGAAGAAGTCGAGCGAGGTGTAGATGATCGGCTTCTTGCCGTAGTGACGCTCGACCATTTCGAGGAAGACGGTCATTTCGCTGCGCACGGTGGCCGGATCGGGGCGCAGGCGGCAAGTCGGCGACTTCGGGTTCCATTCCATGTCGAGCACCGGCGGCATCGCCGACGGGTCTCGCGGAACATTGGCGATGAACCAGCGCGCCTGGGTCTCGGCCGGCGTGCAGAAATAGAAGAAATGATAGGCGGCGCGCGGCATGCCGGCGGCCTTGGTGCGCGCCCAGTGCTCGTTGAAATACTCGTCGAAGCGGTCGCCGCCTTCCGTCGCCTTGATGAAGGCGAAGGAGATGCCGCTGGCCCTGGCCGTCGGCCAGTCGACCGAGGTCTGGTATTTGGAAACATCGGTGCCGTGGATGGCGTAATTCCACGGCGTGCCGCTGTCCCATTCATGCGGCTTGGAATCGTCGAACTTGGGCGCGCGCACAGTCTGCGAGGACGGCGACAGCGGAGCAAGGTCGTCGACGGTCGAGCAGGCGCCCAGCAGCGTCAGCATCAGTATGGCCGCGAGACGGCGCATGGTATTTCCCAGGCCGGGTTCAGCCGGCTGCTGATGGGTCTTTGCAGATGGCCGTTGCTCGCGCAGGCCCCCTCGGACGGTCTCCCCACAGGACCGCCCTAGTTGCTCAGTTGATCGCCGAACATGGTTGATAATCCATTGACGGCGCTCGACAACACCGACGATTTTGCGGAAGCAATGGCGGCAAATCGATGACATAAATCGAGCCGTAGAATCCAAAGGGCGGGAAAAGATGCGGGCTGTCGTGAAGTTCGTCAAATGGCTGCTGGGTCTTATTGTGCTGGCGGTGGTCGCGCTCTTCGCCTGGCTCTATTTCGCGCCGCCTGAACTGATCCGCGTCGGCTCCGGCTACTCGGCCAAGATCGTATGCTCGAACGTCTTCATCGCCGGCCGCGACGCCAACGAGGTTCTGGCTGTCGACGTGCAGGCGCCCGGCCATCCGCTGCTCAAGCTGATGAAGGTCTCCGTCGACAAGGAGCGGGGACTGGTTTCGGCGGGGTTGCTCTGGGTTTTCGGCAAGAGCGTTGCTGTCGAGCGTGACGGTGTCGGCTGCGCGTCGGTTCCCGACGGCGACACCGGCAAGGCGCGGCAGACGTCGTTGCGCGCGGCGGCACCGCCGGCGACGCAGCCCGACGCACTCTGGCCCGACGGCGAGCGGGTGGACGCCTCGCAGAATCCCGAGGTCGCGAAAATCGTCGATGACGCCGCGATGGCCGGCACCGGCATGCGCGCCATCGTGGTGGTGAAGAACGGCCGCGTCGTCGCGGAGCGCTATGGCGCGGGTTTTTCGGCCAAGACGCCGCTGCTCGGCTGGTCGATGACCAAGACGGTGAATGCCGCGATCGTCGGCACGCTGGTCAAGGACGGCAAGATGGTGCTCGACAAGAAGGGCCTGTTCGCGCCGTGGGAGGCGGATGGGCGCGCCGCCATCAGCCTTGCCGACATGATGGCGATGTCGAGCGGGCTCGAATTCAACGAGGACTATGGCGACGTCGCCGATGTGACGCGAATGCTCTATCTTGAGCCGAACATGGCGGGCTTCGCCGCGGCCAAGTCGCTGACCGGCGGGGTCGGCAAGGTGTTTTCCTATTCGAGCGGCACTGCGGTGATGCTGTCGCGGCTGTGGCAGGATGCGATCGGCGACAAGGCGAAGGCGCTGGCCTGGCCGCGCACGGCGCTGTTCGAGCCGCTCGGCATGAAGAGCGCGGTGCTCGAAACCGACGAGCAGGGCACCTTCGTCGGCTCGTCCTATCTCTACGCCACTGCGCATGACTGGGCGCGCTTTGGCCAGTTCCTGCTGCAGGGCGGCGTGTGGAACGGAAACCAGGTGCTTTCCGCCGGCTTTGTCGACTGGATGCGCGCGCCGGCGCCGGCTTCGAAGGTCTACGGCAAGGGCCAGGTCTGGATCGAAGGGCCGGGCGACGAGGAAAAGCCCGGCGCTGGTGCTGCCGCCGGCCTGCCCAAGGACACCTACTGGATGGAAGGCCATGACGGCCAGACGGTGGCGATCGTTCCGTCGGAGCAACTGGTGGTGGTGCGTTTGGGGTTGACGCCCGCAAAGTTCGGCTATCGGCCGCAGACGATGGTGGCGGCGCTGGTCAAGGCGCTGCATTGATAGCGTCTGCTATTTGCCAGGTCCGATCACGCCCAGCCAAGCGTAACCGCGATAAAGCGTTCTGAACCGGAAGGTTGCACCGGTCCGCTCGGATTCCGATTCAAGCACGTCACGCAGCGAAGCACGCGGTGTGACATGGAATTTCCGCAACCAGCCGCGCAGCAGGGCGCGGAACCAG
This sequence comes from Mesorhizobium sp. WSM4832, assembly GCF_055811115.1. Lineage (NCBI taxonomy): Bacteria > Pseudomonadati > Pseudomonadota > Alphaproteobacteria > Hyphomicrobiales > Phyllobacteriaceae > Mesorhizobium > Mesorhizobium sp. WSM4832. Next base: position 41,439 of record NZ_JBVVQH010000028.1, read on the forward strand.
CGCGGCAGGCCTTCCTGCTGGCCGAAGTCGACGACGTGCAGCGAGCCGCCGGGGGCGAGCGCGGCAAGGGCGGCTGAAACCGTTTTTTCCCAACCAGGGATCATCGACAGCGAATAGGAGACGAAGACGCGGTCGAAGCGCTCGATGCCGAAAAGCGCCTTGGCGTCGAAATCGGTGGCATCGCCGCGCGCCAGGCTGACCTTGCCGGACAGACCCTCGCGGGCGATGGCCGCGCTCGCCGTCTCCAGCATCTCTGTGGAGATGTCGAGGCCGAAGAAACGGGCGTTGGGATAGCGGCGGGCGGCAAGCGCGATGTTGCGGCCGGTGCCGCAGCCGAGCTCAAGCACGGTACCGCCTTGCGGCACATCGAGCCCATCGATCAGCCAATCGCGGCCGAGCAAATAATATTTGCGGGTGAGGTCATAGATGTGGCGCTGCCAGCGGTAGACGCCGTCCATCAGTTCGGCATGGCTGGCCGGCAGCTCCGTCGTGCTCATGGCGCGCACTTCACGTAAAGGTGGAAGCCGCCATAGATCGCCGAGCGGTCCCTGGCGGAGAATTCGCGCGAAGCCTCGCTCTCATATGTCCACTGGTCGAGCAGCGAGCTGGAAACGCGGCCCGGCAGCAGGCTGGGTTCGGCCGCGGTGCGGAAGATGACGCGGGCACCGACCGAAGCCGTGCGGGTGATCTCGGTCCACAGCGCGTTGAGCAGGTCGTCGGTCATCCAGTCCTGGGCGTCGAGCAGGACGAAGCGGTCGACGGTGCCGGCATCCTTGGCGGCCAGGAACTTGATCAGGTTGGCGTGATGGATGGCGACGCGGTCGATGTTGCCGCGGATTGTCTTGTAGTTCGCCTGTTCCAGATAGGCGGGAAGGGCTGCCTCGCCGGGCTGTGGATAGCGGCGGGCAAAGGCCTGCCAGGCGAAGTAATTGTCCTTGAGCGGGAAATCGCAGGCGAGCTTTTCAAGCCGCGCCTTCAACACGCTCGCCATCGAACCGTCGCCGGACGTGATCAGCGAGTCATACTGTGCCGGCGGGATACCGAGGCCGAACAGCGAAGCCTTGCGCGACGTCGCCCAGCGCAGCAGCTTCTTGTCGAAGATCGGCGCCAGCTCCTCGTTGAAGAAGCGGCGCTGCTCGTCGACATTCTCGGCCTTCATGATGCCGGCCGGGTCGACACCGAACAGCTTGCCGACGCGATGACCCATGGCGATGAACAGGCCGAGCAGGCCGGTCTGGTAGAAGTTGCGATCGAAGACCGAGATCCGCCGGCGGCCGCGCCAGTTGCGGCGTTCCCAGTAGTGGCGGCTGACCGGATCGAGATGCGGTGCGATGAAACGGTCATAGGCATCGGAATTATGGCTGGTGCCGGCGGCGCCGAAGAAGCGGAACAGGTCGCCCTGCGACGGCAGATGCCGGACCGCTTCCAGCTTCATGCGGTTCAGCGCGACATGCGCGGCGTTGAGATCGACGGCATCGATCCTGGCCGGCGAACGGGTCAGATAGGCCAGGATGTTGCAGCCGCCCGATGCGATTGTGACGATCCGGTGGCCGGCGCCGAGCTGCATGGCCTCCATGTCGACATCCGGGTCTTCCCAAATCTGTGGGTAGACTAGGCCGGAGAACAGGAAAGCGAACAACCGTTCGGAAATGCCGTCCTTCGACAATGCCCGGTTCTGGTAGACGGCCTTTCCGACTTCCTTGCCTCGGCGATAAACGAGTTCTGCGGAAACATCCGACATGGAAAGGTGATTCCCCATTTGCATTGGCGCAAGCGGGTAGCGCAGCGTCATGACAGGCCGGTGACAGCCTGTTGACGGGGAATTCTACGCTTTGCCGAACGCTCCCGGTGTCGGCGTGGTGAGGATGACGGCCTCGCCGGCTTCGAGCGTGGTCTGGTCGCAGGCCTTCAAGAGGTCGACCGAGCCGTCATTGCGCCTGACTTTTGTCGAGCCCGCCTCGCCATCGCCGCCGCCGTCGAGGCCCTGAGGTGGGCGATTTCGATGCGAGGACAGGATTGCGCATTCCATCTTTTCGAGGAAGCGGATGGTGCGCCTGGTGCCGTCGCCGGCATTCCACTTGCCTTTGCCGCCGGAGCCTTCGCGGATGTGGAAGTCTTCCAGCACGACGGGGAAGCGCAGTTCCAGCACCTCCGGGTCGGTGAGCCGCGAATTGGTCATGTGGGTATGGACGCCGGACGTGCCGGCAAAGCCGCGGCCCGAATTCATGTGCCCGGCCGGCGAGCCGGAGCAGATCGTCTCATAATACTGGTATTTCTTGTTGCCGAAGGTGAGGTTGTTCATCGTGCCTTGCGCGTTGGCTATGGCGCCCATCGCGCCGAACAGCGCATTGGTGACATGTTGCGAGGTCTCGACATTGCCGGCGACGACGGCTGCTGGGTAAGCGGGCTTCAGCATCGAGCCGTCGGGGATGACGATGTTGATCGGCCTCAGGCAGCCGGCGTTCATCGGGATCATGTCCTCGACCATGACGCGGAAGGCGTAGAGCACTGCGGCGCGGGCGACCGGCTCAGGCGCGTTGAAATTGTTCTTCATCACCGGCGAGGTGCCGGTGAAGTCGACGGTCGCCTCGCGCTTTTGCCGGTCGACGGTGATCTTGACCTTGATCATCTGGCCGGTGTCGGTGGGGTATTCGTAAGCCGCGCTGTCGGGAAGCCGCTCGATCACGCGGCGCACGCTCTCGGCGGCATTGTCCTGGACGTGGCCCATATAGGCTTCGACGACATCGAGGCCGAAATGCACGACCATTTTGCGCAATTCCGCCACGCCCTTTTCATTGGCGGCGATCTGCGCCTTGAGGTCGGCGATGTTCTGGGCGGGATTGCGCGCCGGGTAGGGGTGGTCGGTGAGCAGGGTTTCCAGTTCCTTCTCGCGGAAGCGGCCGCGATCGACAATGCGGAAATTGTCGAACAGCACGCCTTCCTCGTCGACGGTTGTGGCCAAAGGCGTCATCGAGCCGGGCGCGGTGCCGCCGACATCGGCGTGATGGCCGCGCGAGGCCGCCCAGAACAGGATTTCCCTGCGCGCATCGTCGAAGACGGGTGTCACCACGGTGATGTCGGGCAGATGCGTGCCGCCATTATACGGCGCATTGAGCGCGAAGACGTCGCCGGGGTGGATGTCGCCGGAATTCAGGCGGATGATGGTTTCGACGGAGCGGTCCATGGAACCGAGATGCACCGGCATATGCGGCGCGTTGGCGACCAGCGCGCCATGGCGGTCGAACACGGCGCAGGAAAAATCGAGCCGTTCCTTGATGTTGACCGAATAGGCGGTGTTCTGCAGCGTCACGCCCATCTGTTCGGCGATCGACATGAAGAGGTTGTTGAAGACCTCCAGCATCACCGGATCGGCCTCGGTGCCGAGCGCTGCGGCGCGCGCTTTTCTTTCCGCGCGGCGTATCAAGACATGGTCGAGATTGGTGATTTCGGCGCGCCAGCCCGGCTCGACGACGATGGTCTGGTTCGGCTCGATGATCAGCGCGGGCCCGGCGACCGTGTGGGACGGCCGCAGGTTCTCGCGGCGGTAGACGCCGGCCTCGTGCCAGCGGCCTTCGGTGTAGAAGCGCCGGTTTTCCAAAGGCTTGGCTTCGATCCTTGCCAGCCCGGCAGGCGCGTAGGCTTCAGCCTTGTCCTGTCGAGCGGCTTCCGTGCCTTCGACGGCGACGGTCTCGACTACGATGGGTTTGTCGTCATAGACGAATCCGAACTGCGCCTTGTGCGCGGCCTCGAAATCGCTTCTGGCGCGGAAGATCGAGCCATGCTCGAAATTCACCGGCAGCGCCGTATCGGTGCCGTCATAGCGGATGTGCAGGACAGGCTTCGTTGAAAGCGCATCGTCGGCAATGCCCTGTTCGCCAAGCTCGGCGACGACGTCGCTGCGCAAGGCTGCGATGAGAGCCTCGATCGCCAAGCGGGATTCCTCGGCAAGCGGCTGCAGCAAAGCCTGCTGGCGCGAGGCGAAGACCGACGAAAGGCCGATGCCGTAAGCTGAAAGCAGGCCGGAGAAGGGGTGGATGAGCACCGCTTCCATGCCAAGCGCGTCGGCGACCAGGCAGGCGTGCTGACCGCCGGCGCCGCCGAAGCAGTTGAGGAGATACTCGGTGACATCGTAGCCGCGCTGCACCGAGATTTTCTTGATGGCGTTGGCCATGTTCTCGACGGCGATGGTGACGAAACCCTCGGCGACCGCCTCGGGCGTTCGGCCGTCGCCGATTTCGGCGGCAAGCGCCGTGAATTTTTCGCCGACCGTGCCGATGTCGAGCGGCTGGTCCTGGCCCGCGCCGAAAATCGCCGGGAAGAAATCGGGCTGCAATTTGCCGAGCATGACGTTGGCATCGGTGACGGCGAGCGGGCCGCCGCGCCGGTAAGCGGCGGGGCCGGGATTGGCGCCGGCGGAATCCGGGCCGACGCGGAAGCGGCCGGCTTCATAGTGAAGGATCGAACCTCCGCCGGCTGCAACCGTGTGGATGCGCATCATCGGCGCGCGTATGCGCACGCCGGCGACCTCGGTGTCGAAGGCGCGCTCATATTCGCCGTCATAATGGGCGACGTCGGTCGAGGTGCCGCCCATATCGAAGCCGATGACCTTTTCGAAGCCGGCGAGCTTCGCCGTCTCGACCATGCCGACAACCCCGCCCGCCGGTCCCGAAAGCAGCGCGTCCTTGCCCTGGAACATGTCGGCGGCGGTGAGGCCGCCCGATGACATCATGAACATCAGGCGCGGACCTGCACCCAGTTCGCCGGCCACACGTTGCACATAGCGCGACAGGATCGGCGACAGATAGGCGTCGACCACGGTGGTGTCGCCGCGGCCGACCAGCTTGATCAGCGGCGAGACCTCGTGGCTGACCGAGATCTGGCTGAAGCCGATCTTGCGGCAGACCTTGGCCACGGCCTTTTCGTGGTCCGGATATTTCCAGGCATGCATGAAGACGATGGCGACCGCGTCGATCCCGTCGGCCTTGGCCTGTTCGATCGCCGGGCGACAGGCCGCGATGTCGAGCAGGCGCTCGACGCAGCCGTCGGCGCGCACGCGCTCGTCGATCTCGATGACGCGCTCGTAGAGCTGCTCCGGCAGGATGATCTCCTTGGCGAAGATGTCCGGCCTCGCCTGGTAGGCGATGCGCAATGCGTCGCGAAAACCCCTGCTGATGAGCAGGAGCACGCGGTCGCCCTTGCGCTCGAGCAGCGCGTTGGTGGCAACGGTCGTGCCCATTTTGACGTCGCCGATGGTGTCCGCGGAAATGGCGGAGCCGCCTTTCAAACCCAACAGGTCGCGGATGCCTTGGATGGCAGCGTCCGCATAGGCCTCGGGATTTTCGGACAGGAGCTTTCGAGGGTGCAGGCGGCCTTGCGGATCACGGCCGATGACGTCGGTGAACGTGCCGCCGCGGTCGATCCAGAAGTCCCATTTCCCTGTCCCCTCGGCTGCCGGCATTCTGCTAATCCATTTATGTCTTCGAGCGTATGTTCTGTTAGTTCGGGATTTCGGCGCCAGCAATCGCAAGTTGATGTTACAGGTAGAAATGCAACGTTACGAAACCGGCAGCCCTACCAATGCATTTCCTTTGTGACCGCTCACCGAAATGTGAGCGTCTGTTGAAGGAGAGATACCATGAAGAAGCTCATCCTGGCGTCTGTTTCGGCGCTCGCCCTGCTGGGGGTCGCGGCTTGTAGCGACAGTGGCACCGGTACCGACAATACCACCACCCAGAGCACCAATCCGCCGGCCAACGAGCAACCGATGAAGCCGGCTTCGCCCGACGCTTCGAAGCCCGCTGAACCGGCTCCGGCAACAAATCCGGCTCCTGCCGCGCCTGCGCAGTAAGAGCCGACCGATAATTCCGAGGAGGCCGGCATTGCCGGCCTCCTTTTTGCGCCGTCGCGCCCGTAGATCGCCGATACCTGCGGCATTGTCCAGGCTTGATAGAACCGCCCGGTTCGCACTATGAAGCGGCATGTCGATTTGGGACCGCCTTGGCGACTTCATCGCTCGTGTTTCGTCGTCGGCGTCCTCGGGCGTCGCGGATGTCGTCGAAGCCGTGCGCACCGTGTTTTCCGGCGATCCGGATCTGCGCCGGCGCGTCGCCTTCTCGGTGGCCATGATTGCGCTCTCGGCCAAGATGGCCAAGGCCGACGGCATCGTCACGCAAGACGAAGTGCGCGCCTTCCAGGAAATCTTCGAGGTGCCGCCAAGCGAGACACGCAATGTGGCGCGGCTTTACGACATCGCCAAGCGCGACATTGCCGGATTTGAGATCTATGCCCAGCGCATGGCGCAGCTCTGCGGTTCGGGCCATGCAAACTGCATGATGCTGGAAGACATCCTCGACGGCTTGTTCCACATAGCCAAGGCGGACGGCCTCATCCATGAGCGGGAAGGGCAATTCCTGCATCGGATCGCGGAGATTTTTCGAATCGACGAGGCGCATTACGAGACGATCCTGTCGCGGCACGTCAATCTTGGCGCGGCCGATCCCTATGTCGTTCTGGGCATCGAGCGCGGCAAGCCATTCGAGGAAATCAGGAAACGCTATCGCAAGCTGATCTCCGACAATCATCCCGACAGGTTGATCGCGCGCGGCCTGCCACAGGAATTCATCAAGATCGCCACGACCAGGGTGGCGGCGATCAATGCCGCCTATGAGATGATCGAGCGGGGCCTCAGGCACGTATGAGCGGCTTTCTGCCCGACCAGCCAGGTGCCGAGGTCCGGGTGTCGCCGAATTTCGGTCCGCGCCGCGAGACGCTCCGGCCCGACATGATCGTGTTGCACTATACCGGCATGGCAAGCGGCGCCGGCGCCGAGGCGTGGTTATGCGATCCTGCAAGCGAAGTGTCCTCGCATTATCTTGTTCATGAGGACGGCCGCATCATCCAGATGGTGCGCGAGAGCGATCGCGCCTGGCATGCCGGCACGAGTTCCTGGCTCGGACGCACCGATATCAATTCCTGTTCGGTCGGCATCGAGATCGTCAATCCCGGGCATTCACTGGGTTATAAAGCCTTCCCCCGGCGGCAGGTCGGTGCAGTGATCGAGTTGTGCGCCGGCATCGTGGGCCGTTATTCCATTCCTGCGGCAAGAGTGCTCGCGCACTCGGACGTGGCTCCTGGCCGCAAGGTCGATCCCGGCGAGAAATTCCCCTGGAAGGCGCTGTTTGGAGCCGGGGTCGGTCACCTCGTGCCGGCGGCGCCGATAAAGCCGGGCGCCGCGCTGAAGGCCGGCGACACCGGCTCCGATGTCGAGGCGCTGCAGTCGATGCTGGCGCTCTATGGCTATGGTGTCGAGATATCGGGTGTCTACGACCAGCAGACGGAAATCGTGGTGGCGGCGTTCCAGCGGCATTTCCGGCGGCGGCTGGTCGATGGCGTGGCGGACAATTCGACGATCCGTACCCTGCATAGGCTCCTGGCTTCCGTAAAGTCAGCCTCCGTCAAATAACCCACGCCAGGTTCCTTAAATTACAATCTGTCACTTAAAGTGAATTGCGCCGCCTTCATTGCCGCTAATTCCACCTCCAAATGCCTCTCCCGCAAGTTATTGGACGTCTATCCCCCGGATGATCCGATGTTGAATTTGAACAACTGCGTGAATTTCTTCGCGCGGTTCTAAGAGAACAGGACTACATGCAAAAATTGACCGTTGTAGCGGCAGCTGTTGCTGCCGGAGTGATAAGTTTTGCCTTCAATCCGGCAAGCGCCGCCCCTTTGAGCCTTCGGGCAGGTGGCCTTGTCGTCGCCCCCACGACGACCAAGGCTGCCCCAGGCGGCAAGGCGCCAAAAATCAAGAGAGCTCCGGCAAAGGTGCAGAAGGTTGCCGCGACCAGGGCAACCAAATCGACGGCCAAGCGTGCCAAGCGCGGCAGAAAGAGGATTGATCTCACCACGACGGCCTCGATCGATAATACCGGCAAGGCCGCCCTGGCGACGCCCGCCGCGGCGGGCAGCGGCCAGTATTCGACGATCATTGCCCGCTATGCCGCGAGCTATGGCGTGCCGGTGTCGCTGGCCAATGCCGTCATCAAGATCGAAAGCAACTACCGGCCGAACTTGGTCGGCGGCGCGGGCGAGATCGGCCTGATGCAGATCAAGCCGGCGACAGCGCGGATGATGGGCTATACCGGTTCGGCCAAGGGATTGTTCGATCCCGACACCAACATCAAATACGGCATGAAGTATCTCGCCATGGCGCGGGACCTCGGCGGCGGGACCACCTGTGGCACGATCCTCAAATACAATGCGGGTCACGGCGCGACGCGGATGAATCCGGTTTCGGCCGCCTATTGCAGCAAGGTGAAGGTGCAGTTGGTGGCGCTGGGTTCGCCGGCCTAAAGCTCGTCCGTCAAGGTGGATTTGGGCAAGGTGTAGCCCCTCGTGCATGTCCTTGTCCAAAATCGCCGGGCACCTTCAGACTGAGGCCGAGAACTTTTTGGGCCACACGGATCGGCTTTTTCGTTTGCCTTTTCAGGTGGAAATCCCTTTATACGCGCTTGCCAGCTGGCCGGGCGGCCGCACCCGCGAGAGCCGAAAGGCTGCGGGTGAGGAAAGTCCGGGCTCCATGGAAACACGGTGCCGGCTAACGGCCGGCGGGGGCGACCCCAGGGAAAGTGCCACAGAAAGCAAACCGCCGCGGCTTCTGCCGCGGCAAGGGTGAAAGGGTGGGGTAAGAGCCCACCGCGCGACTGGCAACAGGAGCGGCAGGGCAAACCCCACCGGGAGCAAAACCGAATAGGGGCGGTGCGAAGGGAAACCTTCGAGGGCTGTTTCCGGCCCACCGTCCGGGTAGGTTGCGTGAGGCGCATGGCAACATGCGCCCAAGATGAATGGCCGCCACGTTCTCGCTCCAGGGCGAGGGCCATACAAAACCCGGCTTACAGGCCAGCTGGCAGTTTTTCGAACTTGCGATAGTTCCCCGAAATCAGAAGGTTACGCCGAAAGGCGTGCCTTTTGATTCAGCGCCTTGGGCAGGTGGGGCTTTGAGCGTCATTATCGGTTCCTTGAAGCTGGTGCGATTAAATCGTACCTTGCTGGGAAAGAGCAGGAGCGCGTCATGGGCCAGGTCGATAAACGCAGCATCACGCTTTCGCCGGAGCTGGCGGCGGCGGTGGACGATGTCGTCGCAGCAGGCGAATACGCCTCGGCCAGCGAAGTGATCCGCGATGCGCTCAGACAATGGAAGGAGCGGCGCGACCTGCTCGGCTACACAGTCGAAGAACTGCGGGAGCTGGTGCAGGAGGGCATCGACAGCGGGCCGGCTCTGGAAGGGCCGCCTGTGATTCAGCGCGCCCGGGCCAGATATCTCGAAATGATGAAAACCAAAGGGGCGGCGAAAATCGAGGTGTGACTGGGCGCCGTATTTGCTCAGGCGATCTTGTCCAGCGACGCTTCGATCGCCCGCCAGAGTTCTTCCACCGGCTCGCAGCCGATCGCCAGGCGGACGAAGCCCGGCGGCACGGCATCGCCGCGTTTCGAACGCCGCTCGGCCGATGTGTGCACGCCGCCGAAGGACGTCGCCGATTCAATCAGCGTGCAATTGTCGATAAATTGCTCGGCCTGTTCTTCGGAGGCCAGTTCGAAGGAAATCAAAAAGCCGAAGCGCTCCATCTGGGCGCGCGCCAGATTGTGCGAGGCATCGCCCTCGAGCCCGGGAAAGCGTAGGCCGCTTACGGCGCGGTGGTGTTTCAGCCGCCGCGCGATCGTTTCGGCCGACGAGCACATGCGGTCGAAGCGCACTTCCAGCGTTTCGAGGCCGCGATGCACCAGCCAGGCCTCGAACGGACCGGGGATGCCGCCGGCAGTCTCGCGCCAATCCTTCACCCTGGCGACAATGTCGGGATCGCGGCTGGCGACATGGCCGAAGAGCACGTCCGAGTGGCCGTTGATCGCCTTGGTGTCGGCCGAGACCACGATGTCGGCGCCAAGATCGAGCGGGCGCTGGCCGAAGGGCGTCATCGTCGTGTTGTCGACGATCAAGATCCCTCCTTGCGCATGGACGGCCTTGGCGACGGCGGTGATGTCACAGATGTCCAGCCGGGGGTTCGACGGACTTTCGACAAAAACCGCCCGGTAGCCGGCGAAACCGCCATCGAGAATGGTTGCCGTCGGCCTCACGTCATAGGCGACGCCGAGCGATTTCAGGAAGCGCTCGGCCAGCGCCCGCGTCGTGTGATAGCCGTCCGACGGCAAAAGGATACGGTCGCCCGATTTAAGGAGCGAGAAAAAAGCCGCTGAAATCGCGCCCATTCCCGACGGAAAGGCAACACATTGCGCATCTTCCAGATGGCCGAGCGCATGCTCGACCGCATGCCAGGTCGGGTTGCTGAAGCGGCCATATTGATCGAAGCCCGTCGCGTCGCCCGGCGCGTGAAAGATCGAGGCCATGGTCAGCGGCAACGGGATCGGATCGCCCTTGGCGAAATCGGCGCTGCGCAGATGGGCAAGTGTCGCGGCGCGTGATTTCGCATTGTCGGGCATCAACTCGATCCTTGTTTTGGGCAGAAAGGCGTCAACCGACGCTATGCGCGAGGACTGTTCGCAGCAAGCAGCGTCTTTTTGGGCCAGAGGGCTCTAAACGCTTCGTTAGGCTTAATAGACGATAAAGACGAGACGTGCCTTCAGCCTGCGCTTTCTGGTTGTGGCGCGCGTGTTTGTGATGCCTGCTCCCGTTGACGCCCATAGTGCCCCATGATATCCCATTTAAATCAAGCTTTCGTTCCGCGTCAGGGTGAAGCGTACGCCAATCGGGCAGTCGCGGCGGCTGCGCGTTTGCCGGTTTTCGCCCCGGTGAATGAAGCGATTTGCCGCGGGTGCGGCAGGGGCGCGGAGAACAACATGGGAAGGGGGGCGGCGGCGGAAGCGGCTGTAGCGTTCATTGGACCGATTTCTGTCAAATGCGGTGAACAGGATAGACGCGAAGGGACGAGTCTCCGTTCCGGCGCATTTCCGCGCGGTGGTGCAGAAGCGCGGTTACTCGGAACTCTACGCGCTGCGCTGCCTGGACCTTCCGGCCATGGATGTCGGCGGGCTCGACCTGCTCGACCGTTACGAGCAGCGGATCGCGCTGGAAGACCCGTTCTTGCAGACGGCGGACGATATGTCATTCTTCTGCCATGGCGACGGGACGTTTCTGAAGCTCGACCAGGACGGCCGCATCACCATGACCGATTTCATCCGCGAGCATACGGGCATCTCGAACGAGGTGGTCTTTGTCGGCCGCGGCAATTTCTTTCAGGTTTGGGAGCCGGGACGGCTTGCTGCCTATGGGGCGCAGGCGCGGGCCAGGCTTTTGCAGCTTCGGCAGGGGACGAAGCCCGGGGAGCGATCGGAATGATGGCTGGCCACGGCGATGATCCTCACGCCGTTGGCGGACCGGCCCGCCACATTCCGGTCCTCCTTGCCGAAGTGCTTGAAGCTCTGGAGCCAAAGCCAGGCGAGACGATCGTTGACGGGACATTCGGCGCCGGCGGCTATACAAGCGCCATTCTCGATCGCGGCGCCTCAGTCGTCGCCATCGACCGCGACCCGGACGCAATCGCGGCGGGCAGGGCGCTCGAACGGCAGGCCGGCGGCCGGCTGAGGCTTGTCCAGGCGCCGTTCTCCACGTTGGACGAGCATGTCGAGGGCGCCGATGGCGTCGTGCTCGACATCGGTGTTTCGTCCATGCAACTCGACCAGGCGGAGCGCGGCTTTTCCTTTCGCGCCGACGGACCGCTCGACATGCGCATGGCGCAGGCGGGTCTGAGCGCCGCCGACGTCGTCAACACCTTCAAGGCCGGCGACCTTGCCCGCATCTTCGGCTTTCTCGGCGAGGAGCGTCATGCCGGCCGCATCGCGCGCATGATTGAGAGCCGGCGTGAGAAGAAGCCTTTCGAACGCACGCTCGATCTCGCCGACGCGATCGAGACGCATATCGGACGAGGGCCGAAGGACAAGATCCATCCGGCCACGCGCGTCTTCCAGGCGCTGCGCATCTTCGTCAATGACGAGCTTGGCGAGCTTGCAAGAGCGCTGCTGGCCGCCGAGCGCGTGCTGAAACCTGGCGGACGGCTTGCCGTCGTGACGTTCCATTCGCTGGAAGACCGCATCGTCAAGCGCTTCATCGCCGACCGTTCCGAAGCCGCCAGCGGCTCACGCCACATGCCCGATGCACCCGTTCGTGTCGCGACCTTCCGCAAGGCCGGCGGCGGGGTGACGGCTGGAGAGGCCGAGATAGCGGCCAATCCTCGGGCGCGCTCGGCCAGGCTGCGCGCGGCAATGCGCACCGAGGCGCCGGCGCGCGCAGGCGATTTTTCGATTTTCGGCCTTCCAAAGCTTCCCGCCGTCGAACGGCCGGGAGAGAGGTGAGCACGTGTTTCGTACCAGCGACATAGTCCTGATCGCCGTCATGGTCTCGGCTGCGGCCCTGACCTACAAGACCAAGCGCGAGGCAGAGGAGCAAATGGCGGCCGTGCAGAAGATACAGGCGCAAATCCGCTACGAGGAAGACACGATCGATCTCCTCAAGGCGGACTGGAGCCTGCTTACCCAGCCGTCGCGGCTGCAGAAGCTTGCCGATGTCTACAAGACCCAACTCGGCCTCGAACCGGTTGGCGCCCGCCAGATCGGCGGCCTTGACGACATTCCCGTAAAGCCCGTGACCATCGAGGACCTCTCCTCGCAGCGGCTTGGCGGCATGGCCGACAATTCCGGTGATGGAGCTGCGGGCGACAAGGACCCGATAGTCACCGGGAGCACGGTGCAATGATCAGCAGGCTTCCAAGGATCGGCGACCTGCTGAAGCGACGGAAGAAGACCGCCGAGGACGGCTCGATCGTCGTCGACGCGGCGCGCAAGGCGACGGGCGGCAAGGCCAGGACCCGCATCGTCATGACGATGGCGGTGTTCTTCACCATCTATTCGACGATTGCCGGCCGGCTTGTCTATCTCGGCCTGCAGAACCCGGACCTGTCGGACGGTCCGCAGAGCAGGGTCACCGCGTCGCGCCCCGATATCGTCGACCGCAATGGCGAAGTGCTGGCGACCGATATCAAGACGGCGTCGCTGTTTGCCGAGCCGCGCCGCATCGTCGATGCCGACGAGGCGATCGAGAGGCTGTCGACCGTGCTGCCGGAGATCGACTACGAGCAGACCTATCGCAAGCTCAAGAGCGGCGCCGGCTTCGTCTGGCTGCAGCGACAGCTGACGCCGAAGCAGCAGGCCGACATCATGTCGCTCGGCGTTCCTGGCCTCGGCTTTCGCACGGAGAAGCGCCGTTTCTATCCGAGCGGCGAAACCTCGTCCTACATTGTCGGCCTGACCAACATCGACAACCAGGGCATCTCCGGCATGGAGAAGTATATCGATGCGCAAGGTCTGAGCGACCTGCAGGCGTCGGGCCTGGCGGTGGCCAAGGATCTCAAGCCGGTGAAGCTCTCGATCGATCTGCGCGTCCAGCACGTGGTGCGCGACGAGATCGCCGCCGGCCTGGAGCGCTATCGCGCCATGGGCGCCGGCGCCGTTGTGCTGAACGTCAAGACCGGCGAAGTGATAGCCATGGCCTCGGTGCCGGATTTCGATCCGAACAATCCTTACAACGCACAGGACAAGGACCGGCTGAACCGTATGTCGGCTGGCCTTTACGAGATGGGCTCGACCTTCAAGAGCTTCACCTCGGCCATGGCGCTCGATTCCGGCAAGGCGACGATGGCGAGCCGCTTCGACGCTTCGCATCCAATCCGGGTCGGCCACCAGGCCATTCACGACTTCCACGGCAAGAACCGGGTGCTGTCGTTGCCGGAGGTGTTCCTCTATTCGTCCAACATCGGGTCGGCCAGGGAGGCCGAGCTTGTCGGTATCGAAGGACACCGCGAATTCCTGCATCGCCTTGGAATTCTGGACAAGATGCAGACCGAACTGCCGGAGGTCGCCCGCCCGACTGAACCGAAGGTCTGGAAACAGGTCAATTCCTTCACCATCGCCTTCGGCCATGGTGTGTCGACGACGCCGCTGCAGGCGGCCGTCGGCTGCGCGGCGCTGATGAATGGCGGTTATCTGATCCAGCCGACATTCCTAGTCCGCAGCGAGCAGGATGCAATGGCGGTGGCCAAGAAAGTGGTCAGCGAAAAGACGGTCGAAGGCATGCGCTACCTCTATACGCTCAACGCCGAGAAGGGCTCCGCCAGAAACGCCAGGGTCCCCGGCTACCGGGTTGGCGGCAAGACCGGAACTGCCGAGAAGGTCATCAACGGCCGCTACTCGAAGGAGTTGAACTTCAACACCTTCGTCGCCGCCTTCCCGATGGACGATCCGCAATATCTTGTCTTTACGATTGCCGACGCCCCGCATCCGGAAAAGCCCGGGATGACGGACGTCGCCGCCGCCAATGCGGGGGTTATCGCCGGCAACATCATCAGGCGTTCAGCGGCCATGCTTGGCGTGAAGCCAGATTTCAGCCATGAAAATGGTGCAACGCTGGTTTCCTATCAGTGATTCTTGGGGCGCGCCGGCAACTGCGCGCTATTTTGTTGCGATGAACGGGACTCAATGCATCTAAAAGATCTAGCCGGTGTCCTGCCTGTCGAGGGAACAGCTTCCCGCGATATGGAGGTTACCGGGCTTTCCTCCGATTCCCGCACGGTAAGACCGGGTGTGGTCTTCTTCGCGCTTGCCGGCAGCAAGGCCGATGGCTCGACCTATGCGGCCGATGCCGCCAGCCGGGGTGCCGCCGCGATCGTCGCAGGCAAGGGCACGGCCGTTTCCGGCCTGTCGATTCCTGTCCTTGCCGTCGATGATCCGCGCCATGCGCTGGCGCTCAGCGCCGCACGCTTCTTCGGACGCCAGCCGCAGACCATGGTCGCCGTCACCGGCACGGCCGGCAAGACTTCCGTCGCCGCTTTCACCCGCCAGATCTGGGAGCAGGCGGGTTTTGCCGCCGCCTCGATAGGCACGACCGGCGTGGTGGCACCCGGCCGCAACGAATACGGCTCATTGACCACGCCCGACCCGGTGGCGCTGCACCGGTTGCTCAAGGAACTGGCGGACGCCGGCGTCACGCACGCCTCGATGGAAGCCTCGAGCCACGGCCTCGACCAGCGCCGCCTCGACGGCGTGAAACTCGCGGCCGGCGGCTTCACCAATCTCGGCCGCGACCACATGGATTACCATCCGACCGTCGAGGATTATCACCGCGCCAAGCTGCGCCTGTTCGACATGCTGCTGCCTAAGGGCGCGCCCGCGATCGTCTTTGCCGACGATCCGTGGTCTGAGCCGACGGTTCATGCTGCAAAGGCTGCGGGCCTGAAGGTGCTGACCGTCGGCCGCCATGGCGATTTCCTGACGTTGAAGCGGGTCGAGCACGAGCGCCACCGCCAGCGCGCCGAGGTCGAGGCCGCCGGCGTGCTGTATGAGGTCGACCTGCCCTTGGCCGGCGACTTCCAGATCGCCAACGCGCTGGTCTCCGCCGGGCTTGCCATCTCGACTGGAACGCCGGTCGACAAGGCTTTGGCCGCGCTGGAAAAACTGAAAGGCGCGCCGGGCCGGCTCGACCTCGTCGGCACAACCGCCGCTGGCGCTCCCGTTTATGTCGACTACGCGCACAAGCCCGATGCGCTGGAAAACGTGCTAACCTCGGTCCGGCCTTTCACCACGGGCCGTGTCGTCGTGGTGTTCGGCTGCGGCGGCGACCGCGATCGGGGGAAGAGGCCGATCATGGGTGAGATCGCGACGCGGCTCGCCGATGTCGTCATCGTCACCGACGACAATCCGCGCACGGAAGTGCCCGAAACCATCCGCGCGGCCATTCTCGCCGCGGCGCCCGGAGCCATCGAAATCGGCGACCGCCGCAAGGCAATCCATGAGGCGGTGGCGATGCTTCGCGCCGGCGATACGCTCATCGTCGCCGGCAAGGGGCATGAGGAAGGCCAGACCATCGGCAGCGAAACCTTCCACTTCTCCGACCATGAGGAAGTGCGCGAGGCGCTTACGGAGCGCGCCGCATGAGTTTGCTCTGGACGTCGGAAGCGCTGGTCGAAGCGATGGGTGGCAGGCCGATCGGCTCGCTGCCGGAAGGCATCACTGGGATTTCGATCGACAGCCGCAGCCTGGAGCCGGGAAACGCCTTCTTCGCCATCAAGGGAGAGGCGATGGACGGCCACGATTTCGCGACCGCGGCGGTGAAGGCCGGCGCGGCCGTGCTTGTCGTCGCCGAGGGCAAGCTGCCGTCGCTCGGACGGCTGACGGCGCCGATGATCGTCGTGCAGGACGTGCTTGCGGCCCTCGAGAAACTCGGTGTGGCGGCCCGCGCGCGTTCGAAGGCCAAGATCATCGCTGTCACGGGCTCGGCGGGCAAGACGACTACCAAGGAAGCGCTGCGCCATGTGCTGACGTCGGTTGGCAGGGTGCACGCCTCGGCGCAGTCTTTCAACAATCATTGGGGCGTGCCGCTGACGCTCGCCCGCATGCCGCAGGACTGCGACTACGCGGTCTTCGAGATCGGCATGAACCATCCGGGCGAGATCAGGCCGCTGGTCAAGATGGTCAGGCCGCATGTCGCCATCGTGACGATGATTGCCGCCGCCCATCTCGGCTTCTTCAAGAATCTCGACGAGATCGCCAAGGCGAAGGCGGAGATATTCGAGGGGGTTGAGCCCGGCGGCGCCGCCGTGCTCAACCGCGACGATCAACGCTGGAAGCTGCTCGAAAAAATGGCGAAGGAGGCAGGCGTCGAGCACGTCTTCAGCTTCGGCGAGAATGCCCGTTCGATTTTCCGGCTCACCGGCTGTGAGCTTTACGCCGACCATTCCGACATCGCCGTCAAAATCGGCAAGCAGGATGTTGCGGCGCGTGTCGGTGCGCCCGGCCGCCATATGGTGCAGAACATATTGGCG
This sequence comes from Mesorhizobium sp. WSM4832, assembly GCF_055811115.1. Lineage (NCBI taxonomy): Bacteria > Pseudomonadati > Pseudomonadota > Alphaproteobacteria > Hyphomicrobiales > Phyllobacteriaceae > Mesorhizobium > Mesorhizobium sp. WSM4832. The sequence goes on from NZ_JBVVQH010000028.1 coordinate 58,322, forward strand.
GTGCTGGGCGCCGCCAAGCTTGTCGGCGCCGACCTCGACAAGGTCGCGGCGGCGCTTGCCGATCTTTAGGCCGAGCGCGGGCGCGGCCGACGCCATGTCCTGCGCCATCCAAACGGGCCTATCACGCTGATCGACGAGAGCTACAACGCCAATCCGGCGTCGATGGCGGCCGCGATGGCACTGCTCAACGCCACGCCGGTCTCGGGCGAGGGCAGACGCATCGCGGTCCTCGGCGACATGTTGGAGCTCGGCAGCCATTCGGCGAAGCTCCATGCCGCCCTTGCCGAACTGATCGTCGGCACGGGCACGCGCAACGTCTTTCTCGGCGGGCCGGAAATGCAGGCGCTGGCAGAGGTTTTGCCCGCCGATGTCCAGACGGAATATCGGGCCGGCGCCGAGGAGCTGAAGCCGATCGTGATCTCTGCGCTGAGACCCGGCGACGTTGTCATGGTCAAGTCGTCGAAAGGCATCGGGTTTTCAAAGCTGGTCGAGGCGTTGCTCGGCAAATTTCCGGCGGAAGCCACAAACATTGAACCGACTTGAGGTCGGGCTCCGGGGGACGGAAAGACCATGTTCACACTGCTCGTCGATTTCGCGGACAAGATTTCGTTCTTCAACGTCTTCCGCTACATCACTTTTCGCACCGGCGGCGCGCTGATCACCTCGGCGCTGATCGTCTTCATCTTCGGGCCGACAATCATCAATTCGCTGCGCCTGCGGCAAGGCAAGGGCCAGCCGATCCGCGCCGACGGCCCGCAAACACATTTCAAGAAGGCGGGAACGCCGACGATGGGCGGACTGATGATCCTGTCCGGCATCATCGGTTCGTCGCTTTTATGGGCGAACCTTTCCAGCATCTATGTCTGGGTGGTGCTTTTGGTCACCGTCGGCTTCGGCTCGATCGGCTTCTACGACGACTATCTCAAGGTCACCAAGCAGTCGCATATGGGCTTCTCCGGCAAGGCGAGGCTGGCGATCGAGTTCGTCGTCGCGGCAATCGCGGCGTGGGTGATCATGCACAATGGCCAGGCGCCGTTCTCGTCGTCGCTGACCTTCCCCTTCGCCAAGGAATTCCTGGTCAATCTCGGCTGGTTCTTCATCCCGTTCTCCTGCTTCGTCATCGTCGGCGCGGGCAATGCGGTGAACCTGACCGACGGCCTCGACGGCCTGGCGATCGTGCCGATCATGATCGCGGCGGCGTCCTTCGGCGTCATCGCCTATCTTTCGGGCAACGCGGTCTTCGCCGAATATCTGCAGATCCATTTCGTTCCCGGCACCGGTGAGCTTGCCGTCGTGCTCGGCGCGGTGATCGGCGCGGGCCTCGGCTTCCTCTGGTTCAACGCGCCGCCGGCCGCGATCTTCATGGGCGATACCGGCTCGCTGGCGATGGGCGGCCTGATCGGCACCATCGCGGTCGCCACCAAGCACGAGATCGTGCTGGTCATCGTCGGCGGCCTGTTCGTGGTCGAGATCCTGTCGGTCATCATCCAGGTCGGCTACTTCAAGATGACCGGCAAGCGCGTGTTCCTGATGGCGCCGATCCATCACCATTTCGAAAAACTCGGCTGGACCGAAAGCCAGGTGGTGATCCGCTTCTGGATCATCGCCGTCATCCTGGCGCTGGTCGGCCTCTCAACCCTCAAGCTCAGGTAGGACGCACGCTTGATTCCCGCCGCTTCCTTTTCAGGCAAACGCGTTTCGCTCTTCGGGCTTGGCGGCTCGGGGATCGCCACCGCGCATGCGCTGATCGCCGGCGGCGCCGAGGTGCTGGCCTGGGACGACAATCCTGAAAGTGTCGCCAAGGCAGCGGCCGCGGGCATTGCGACCGGCGATCTGCGCGCCGCCGACTGGTCGCGCTTCTCGGCCTTCGTGTTGTCGCCAGGGGTGCCGCTGACGCATCCGAAGCCGCATTGGACGGTGGAGCTGGCACGCGGCGCCGGCGTCGAGGTGATCGGCGATATCGAACTGTTCTGCCGCGAACGCATCAGCCGCGCGCCGGCAGCGCCGTTCATTGCGATTACCGGCACCAACGGCAAGTCGACGACGACGGCGCTGACGGCGCATATCCTGAAGTCGGCGGGACGCGACACGCAGATGGGCGGCAATATCGGCCGCGCCATCATGACGCTCGATCTACCGGAACCGAAGCGGCACTATGTCGTGGAGTGCTCGTCCTACCAGATCGACCTCGCGCCTTCGATCAACCCGACCGCCGGTATCCTGCTCAACCTGACGCCCGATCATCTCGACCGGCACGGCACGATGGCGCACTATGCCTCGATCAAGGAAAGGCTGGTCGCCGGCAGCGACACCGCGATCGTCGGCGTCGACGATTCCTGGTGCGCCCAGATCGCCGACCGCCTGGAGCGCGCCGGCCGGCAGGTCATCCGTATTTCCAAGCGCCTGCCGCTGACCGACGGCTATTTCGCCGACGGCACCAATCTGATGGAAGCCGTGCATGGCCGCTACAGCCGCGTCGCCTTCCTCGAAGGAATCGGCTCGCTGCGCGGCCAGCACAATGCGCAAAACGCGCTGGCCGCCATTGCCGCTTGCCTCAAGGTCGGGCTCGATCTTGGCGAGATACAGGCCGGGCTCGAAAGCTTCCCCGGCCTCGCGCACCGGATGGAGCAGGTCGGCCGCAAGGGCCATGTGCTGTTCGTCAACGATTCCAAGGCGACCAATGCCGATGCGGCAGCCCCCGCGCTGTCAAGCTTCACCAACCGCATCTACTGGATCGCCGGCGGCCTGCCCAAGGAAGGCGGCATCGAGCCGCTGCGCGGCTTCTTCCCGCGCATCGCCAAGGCCTATCTGATCGGCGAGGCCGCACCTGCCTTTTCCGCCACGCTTGGCGAGACGGTGCCTTACGAAATATCCGGAACGCTGGCGGCGGCGGTCGAGCATGCCGCCAGCGACGCGGCAAGCGACACCGGCGGCGAGGCCGTGGTGCTGCTCTCGCCGGCCTGCGCCAGTTTCGACCAGTTCAAGAATTTCGAAGTTCGCGGCGAAGCCTTCAGGCAAGCTGCGACTGCTATTGATGGGGTGATATCCATCGGAGGGCCACGTTGATGCAAAGCCGTCTCGACAAAAGTCCGGTCGCAACCTGGTGGTGGACGATCGATCGCTGGTTCCTGGCGGCATTCCTGTCGCTGATGGGGCTGGGCATCGTGTTGTCCTTCGCTGCAAGTCCGGCGGTGGCCGAGCGCATCGGCCTCGACAGCTTCCACTTCGCCACGCGCCAGATCATCTTTACCATCCCGGCGCTTATCGTGATGCTGGCGGTCTCCTTCCTGGAGGCGCGGCAGATAAGGCGCGTGTCGCTGGTGATGATCTGCATCATGCTGGTGCTGATGGTGGCGGTGCTCTACATCGGCGTCGAGGTGAAGGGCGCGCGGCGCTGGGTGTCGCTCGCCGGCCTGTCCATCCAGCCGTCCGAGTTCCTGAAGCCGGCCTTCGTCATCCTCTGCGCCTGGCTGTTTGCCGAGCATAAGCGCCAGCCCGACATTCCCGGCAATCTGTTCGCAATGCTTTTGCTCGCGCTGGTCATCTCGCTTCTGGTGGCGCAGCCCGACCTCGGCCAGACCATGCTGGTGCTCGGCACCTGGGGCGTGATGTTCTTCATGGCCGGCTTGCCGTGGTTCTGGATCGTAGCACTTGGCGCGGCCGGCGTCGGCGGCGTGTTCGCGGCCTATACGGTGTTTCCGCACGTCGCCGCGCGCATCGACAAGTTCATGACCGGCGAAGGCGACACCTTCCAGGTCGACATGGGCCGCGAGGCGCTGATCAACGGCGGCTGGTTCGGCGTCGGCCCGGGCGAGGGCACGGTGAAGCGGGTCATCCCGGACAGCCATGCCGACTTCGTCTTCTCGGTCGCCGGCGAGGAGTTCGGCCTCATCATGTGCTTCTTCATCATGTCGATCTTCGCCTTCATCGTGCTGCGCGGATTGAGCATCGCGCTCAAGGAGCAGGACGATTTCACCCGCTACGCCGTTGGCGGCCTCGTCACCGTCTTCGGCCTGCAATCGGCCATCAACATGTGCGTGAACCTGCAGCTGATGCCGGCCAAGGGCATGACGCTGCCCTTCATCTCTTATGGCGGCTCCTCGCAGATCGCCATCGCCGTCTCGATGGGCATGGTGCTCGCCTTGACGCGCAGGCGCCCCGAAAAGCGCAAGCAGATGGGCTTCGTCCTTGCCCAGCGCGCAATGCCGGCGGAATGAGGCAGGATGGCAAAGGGCGTCATCCTGCTTGCAGCCGGCGGAACGGGCGGACATCTGTTTCCGGCCGAGGCGCTTGCGCATGAGCTGATCGAACGCGGCTGGAAGGTGCATCTTGCCACCGACCGTCGCGCCGAGCGCTATTCCCGCCATTTCCCGGCTGCTGAAATCCACTCGATCGCCTCGGCTACCCTGGGCTCGAAGAATCCGGTCGCCGTGCTCTCGTCCTTCTGGAAAATCTGGCAGGGTGTACGTGAAGCCGGCCGGGTGATCGCCAGGATCAAGCCTGAAGCGGTCGTCGGTTTCGGCGGCTATCCGACGCTGCCGCCGCTCTATGCCGCGACAAGGCGCAAGGTGCCGACGCTGATCCATGAGCAGAACGCCGTCATGGGCCGCGCCAACAAGGCGCTTGCAAGCCGCGTCGACGCGATTGCCGGCGGCTTCCTGCCGGAGGGCGCGAGCGCTGCCGGCGCAAAGACGGTGACCACAGGCAATCCGGTCAGGCCGCAGGTCCTCGAGGCGGCGAAAACGCCATATGCGGCATCGAACGAGGGCGAGCCGTTCCGCTTCCTGGTGTTTGGCGGCAGCCAGGGCGCGCAATTCTTTTCCGATGCCGTTCCGGCAGCGATCGCGCTGCTACCGCAAGACCTGCGCAAGCGGCTGCTGATTACCCAGCAGGCGCGCGCCGAGGATGTGGCGCGGGTGAAGGCCGCCTATGCCGATCTTGGCGTCGACGTCCAGGCCTCGCCCTTCTTCACCGATATGGCGGCGCGCATCGCGGCGGCGCATCTGGTGATGTCGCGTTCCGGCGCCTCGACGGTTTCGGAAATCGCCGTCATCGGCCGGCCGGCGCTGCTGGTGCCTTATCCGCACGCGCTCGACCACGATCAGGCGGCGAATGCCGCGGCACTTGCCGCCGCCGGCGGCGCCGAACTCCATCCGCAGTCGACGCTGTCGCCGGAACGGATCGCCGAGTTGGTCGGCGGGCTGATGCAGGATCCGAACCGGCTGGCGGCCATGGCCGCCGCCGCCCGCTCGGCCGGGAAACCCAACGCGGCGCGGTTGCTCGCCGACCTGACAGAGGCTATTGCGTCCGGCAAAACGGTTTCGGACTACAGGAGGACGCGCGCATGAAGATGCCACAGACGATCGGCCTCGTACATTTCATCGGCATCGGCGGCATCGGCATGAGCGGTATCGCCGAGGTGCTGCACAATCTCGGCTACAAGGTGCAGGGTTCCGACCAGGCCGACGGCGCCAATGTCCAGCGGCTGCGCGACAAGGGCATCGAATGCTTCGTCGGTCACAAGTCCGAAAACCTCGGCGACGCCGAAGTCGTGGTCGTCTCGACCGCGATCAAGAAGTCCAACCCGGAACTGAAGGCCGCGCGCGAAAAGCTGTTGCCGATCGTGCGCCGCGCCGAAATGCTGGCCGAACTGATGCGCTTCCGCCAGGCGGTTGCCATTGGCGGCACGCACGGCAAGACGACGACCACCTCGATGGTGGCGACGCTGCTCGAGGCCGGCGGGCTCGATCCGACCGTCATCAATGGCGGCATCATCAATGCCTATGGCACCAACGCGCGCATGGGCGACGGCGAATGGATGGTGGTCGAAGCGGACGAGAGCGACGGCACGTTCCTCAAGCTGCCGGCCGATATCGCCGTCGTCACCAACATCGATCCCGAGCATCTCGACCACTATGGCAGCTTCGACAAGGTGCGCGAAGCGTTCCGCCAGTTCGTCGAGAACGTGCCGTTCTACGGCTTCGGCGTGATGTGCACCGACCATCCGGAAGTGCAGGCGCTGGTCGGCCGCATCGAGGACCGGCGCGTCATCACCTATGGCGAGAACGCGCAGGCCGATGTGCGCTTCACCAACCACCGCATGCGCGGCCCGACCTCCGAGTTCGATGTGGTGATCCGCGACCGCAAGGGGCACGGCTCGACGACGATCAAGGACCTGCGGCTGCCGATGCCCGGCCTGCATAACGTGTCCAACGCGACCGCGGCGATCACGGTTGCCCACGAGCTTGGCCTCTCGGCCGAAGCGATCAAGAAGGGCTTGTCGTCCTTTGCCGGCGTCAAGCGGCGCTTTACCCATACCGGCTCGTGGAACGGCGTCGAGGTGTTCGACGACTACGGCCACCATCCGGTCGAGATCGCGGCGGTGCTGAAGGCCGCGCGCAGCGCGACCGAGGGACGCGTCATCGCCATCGCGCAGCCGCATCGCTTCACCCGACTGCATGATCTCTTCGATGAGTTCTCCGTCTGCTTCAACGACGCAGACACCGTGATGGTGGCGCCAGTCTATGCGGCGGGCGAAGAGCCGATCGAAGGTGTCTCGTCGGATACGCTGGTTGCACGCATACGTTCCGGCGGCCACCGCGACGCACGCTATATCGATGGCGCGGCGGCGATCGCGCCGGCCATTCGCGAGCTTGCCAAGCCCGGCGACTTCGTCATCTTCCTCGGCGCCGGCAACATCACGCAATGGGCCTACGCGCTGCCCAAGGAGCTAGGGGGGACGCCCTCATGATGCGCGGCCAGGACCTCATCGACAAGCTCGGCGGCCGGCTTTCCGGCCTACGCGGCCGTATCACGCCCAATGCCGAGATGGACAAGATCACCTGGTTCCGTGCCGGCGGCCTGGCGGAGGCGCTGTTCCAGCCGGCCGACGAGGAAGATCTGGCAACCTTCCTGCGCGCGGTGCCGGAAGAGATACCGGTCCTGGTGGTCGGCGTCGGCTCGAACCTTCTGGTGCGCGACGGCGGCATTGCGGGTTTTGTCGTCAGGCTCTCGGCCAAGGGTTTTGGCGAGGCCGAGGCCACCGGGCCGACCACGATCAAAGCAGGTGCTGCAACGCCGGACAAGCGTGTCGCCGCGGTGGCCCACGAAGCGGGCATCGGCGGCTTCCACTTCTACCACGGCATTCCCGGTGCCATTGGCGGCGCGCTCAGGATGAATGCAGGCGCCAACGGCGTCGAGACCCGGGAGCGGGTCGTCGAGGTGAGGGCGCTGGACCGCAAGGGCAATCTCCACACGCTCAGCAATGCCGATATGGGTTATGCCTATCGCCATTCGTCCGCGCCCGGCGGACTGATCTTCACCTCGGCGATCTTCGAAGGCGTTTCCGAAGACAAGGCGGCTATCAAGGCGGCGATGGATGCCGTGCAGAACCATCGCGAGACGGTGCAGCCAATCCGCGAGAAGACCGGCGGCTCGACCTTCAAGAATCCGGAAGGCACCTCGGCCTGGAAGGAGATCGACAAGGCCGGCTGCCGCGGGCTGATGATCGGCGGCGCGCAGATGTCGCCGATGCATTGCAACTTCATGATCAACACCGGCACGGCGACCGGCTACGACCTCGAATATCTTGGCGAGACGGTGCGGGCGCGGGTGCTCGAGAATTCCGGTATCCGACTGCACTGGGAGATCAAGCGCCTCGGCAATTTCCGCCCCGGCCATGCGGTGCAGGAGTTTCTCGGGCAACTCCTTTGACCTGAATCTCAACGCGGCCCGGCGTCTCGCGACGTTCACGTAATACTTGAACTTGAGTGCTTCGCAACGGCGTCAACCGTTGCCGCAAAGACTCAACAACACACTTTTCTCGCCCCTTTTTGCGGAAAGTGAATCTCTCGGAATCATAGGCACTTGCCAGCGAATCAACTCTCTGATTCTCTGCCCTAAAGCGTTTCCTGATTTGAGTCGTTCGACGCGTTAAGTCGCGTTTTCCGTCTGGGGGGCAACCTGCCGGAAGACTCGGACTCAATGCTCAGGAATGCGGTGCGGGAATTGGTTGCAGGCCCGGCGTGAGAGGGATGACGGGAATGAAGAACAAGCATGTGGCTGTCCTCCTGGGTGGATTCTCCTCGGAGCGGCCCGTGTCTCTGTCCTCGGGGAAGGCGTGTGCGGATGCGCTCGAGAATGAAGGCTATAAGGTTACCCGCGTCGATGTTTCGCGCGATGTCGGGTCTGTGCTTGCCGAGCTCAAGCCCGACGTTGCCTTCAACGCGCTGCACGGCCCGTTCGGCGAGGACGGCACCATCCAGGGAATTCTCGAATATCTCGGAATTCCCTACACCCATTCGGGGGTGCTCGCTTCGGCGCTGGCCATGAACAAGGAGCAGGCCAAGAAGGTCGCCAAGGCGTCCGGCATTCCGGTCGCGGAATCCAAGGTGGTCAACCGCTTCGCCGTCAAGAACAAGCATCCGATGAAGCCGCCTTACGTGGTCAAGCCGGTCAATGAGGGGTCGAGCTTCGGCGTCGTCATCGTGCATGAGGGGCAGTCGCATCCGCCGCAGGTGATCGGCTCGACCGAATGGCAATATGGCGAGACCGTCATGGTCGAGCGTTACATCCATGGCCGGGAGCTGACCTGCGCGGTGATGGGCGATGTGGCGCTTGGCGTCTGCGAGATCATCCCGACCGGACATTCCTTCTACGATTACGATTCAAAATACGTTCCCGGCGGATCAAAACACGAAATCCCTGCTAAAATTTCACCGAATATTTACCAAAAAATACAGACACTGTCCCTCAAGGCTCATCTTGCCATTGGTTGCCGGGGCGTCTCCCGATCGGACTTCCGTTACGACGACCGCCACTCCGAAAACGGCGAGGTTGTCTGGCTCGAGGTCAACACTCAGCCGGGCATGACGCCGACGTCTCTTGTGCCTGAAATCGCCGCGCAAGCGGGGCACTTGTTCGGCGAATTGTTGAGTTGGATGGTGGAGGACGCTTCGTGTCTGCGTTGAGGTGGGGACAGGGTAACGGCGGCGCGGCTGGTCCCGCGCTGTTCGGCATGCCGCTGTCATTCGACCGTTTCGTATTGCCGCGTCAGCTTCGCCGGCCGATGCGTGTGCTGGCGCGCCTGTGCGGCGGCGAGTATGAAGCGCCGCGCTTTTCGGCGGCGATCCTTTCCGCCGCGCTGGTCGCATCCAGCAGCGCCTATGGCGCTTATCTCGGCGGCTATACCGACAGCATCGTGCAGGGCGTGACGGCGCGCACCGGCTTTGCCGTTGACCAGATCAAGGTGGTCGGCAATCGCCAGACCTCCGAGATCGATGTGCTTGACCGGCTCGGCCTCGACGGCTGGACCTCGCTTATCGGCTTCGATGCCGAGGCCGCGCGCGAGCGCATCGCGACGCTGCCGTGGGTCGAGGGCGCGGCGGTGCGCAAGGTCTACCCGCATACGCTGGAGGTGCGCATCGAGGAGCGCGCGCCCTTCGCGCTCTGGCAGCAGGGTACCGCGGTGTCGGTCATCGAGCGGTCGGGCGAGGTGATCGCGCCGTTCTCGGGCGGCAAGCAGGCGCTGCTCCCGCTGATTATCGGCACGGGCGCGCCGGCCATGGCGCCGGCCTTCCTCGACAAGATCAAGCGCTATCCCGAGCTCGCGGCGCGGGTCAAAGGTTACATCCGGGTCGGCGAACGCCGCTGGGACCTCAGGCTCGAAAACGGCATCACGATCAAGTTGCCGGAAGACGGCGAGGACCAGGCGATCGCAGAGCTCGTCAAGATCGACCATGACAACGGTCTGCTCACGCGCGACATCGCCGGCGTCGACATGCGGCTCTCCGACCGGCTGGTCGTAGAGCTGTCGCCGGAAGCGGCGACGCAGCGCGAAGCCGCGCTCAGCGACAAACCGAAGAGCCTGGCCAAGCGCAAGGCGGGGACAAAGATATGAGCTGGCTTGGCGGCAGCAGTGACGCTTCTTCGCGCCGGTCGGGCACGCTTACGGTGCTCGATGTCGGCTCCAGCAAGGTTTGCTGCGTGGTGGCGAAGCTCAAGCCGAACGAGGACGGCAAGCTGCTGCGCGGACGTTCGCACCGTATCCAGGTGATCGGCATCGGCCACCAGAAGTCGCAAGGAGTGAAGTCCGGCGTCGTGGTCGATCTCGATCGCGCCGAGCATGCCATTCGGCTTGCTGTCGATGCCGCCGAGCGCATGGCCGGGCTCACCGTCGATTCCCTCATCGTCAACATGACGGCAGGGCGGCTGAAGAGTGAATCCTTCTCGGCGACCATCAATCTCGGCGGCCATCAGGTCGAGGAAACCGACATCAAGCGTGTGCTTGCCGCCGGCGCCAAACAGGCGCTCAGGGCCGAGCGCGAGGTGATCCATTCGCTGCCGGTCGGTTTCTCCCTGGATGCCGAGCGCGGCATGCGCGACCCGCGCGGCATGGTGGGCGATGCGCTTGGCGTCGATATGCATGTGCTGACGGGCGATGCGGCGCCGATGCGCAACCTGGAGCTCTGCATCAACCGCTCGCATCTTTCGGTCGAGCGCATGGTGGCGACGCCCTATGCCAGCGGACTTGCCTCGCTGGTCGACGACGAGCTCGAAATGGGCGCCGCCTGCATCGACATGGGTGGCGGCACGACGACCATTTCAGTCTTCTCGGAAGGCAAGTTCATCCATGGCGACGCCATCGCCATCGGCGGCAACCATGTGACGCTCGACATGGCCAAGGGCCTGTCGACCTCGCTCGATGCCGCGGAGCGGCTGAAGGTGATGCATGGCTCCGCGCTGCCCGGAAGCGCCGACGACCGCGATCTCGTCTCGATTCAGCCGATCGGCGAGGAGGGCGATATACCGCAGCAGATCCCGCGCTCGGTGATGACGCGCATCATCCGTGCGCGCATCGACGAGACGCTGGAGCTTTTGCGCGACCGGCTCAACAAGTCCGGCTACGGCAATGCCGTCGGCAAGCGCGTCGTGCTCACCGGCGGCGCCAGCCAGCTCTCCGGCCTGCCGGAAGCGGCGCGCCGCATTCTCGGGCGCAATGTTCGCATCGGCCGGCCGCTCGGCGTGGCTGGCCTGCCGGAAGCGGCCAAGGGGCCGGCGTTCTCGACCCCGGTCGGACTGATGATCTACCCGCAGATGGCGAACTTCGAGAGCCATTCGGCGAAAGGACTTTCCGGTTTCAGGATGACCGGGACGGGCGGAAAACTGCATCGCATGAGTCAGTGGTTGAGAGACAGTTTTTAATTTGACGGGGACAGCCCCATAGGCGGCCGCAGCGGCGAAGCGGCGGGAAAGGCAAAGGACGGAGACAATGACCATCAATCTGCAAAAGCCGGACATCACCGAGCTTAAGCCACGCATCACCGTCTTCGGTGTCGGCGGCGGCGGCGGCAATGCGGTCAACAACATGATCACAGCCGGCCTGCGCGGCGTCGAGTTCGTGGTGGCCAACACTGACGCCCAGGCGCTGACGATGTCGAAGGCCGAGCGGCTGATCCAGCTCGGCGCGCATGTCACCGAAGGCCTCGGCGCCGGCTCGCAGCCGGAAGTCGGCCGCGCGGCGGCGGAAGAGTGCATCGACGAGATCATCGATCATCTCTCCAACACGCATATGTGCTTCGTCACCGCCGGCATGGGCGGCGGCACGGGCACGGGCGCTGCTCCGGTCGTTGCCCGCGCGGCGCGCGAGAAGGGCATCCTCACCGTCGGCGTCGTCACCAAGCCGTTCCATTTCGAGGGCCAGCGCCGCATGAAGACGGCCGACATGGGCATCGAGGAACTGCAGAAATGCGTCGACACCCTCATCGTCATCCCCAACCAGAACCTGTTCCGGCTGGCCAATGACAAGACCACCTTCGCCGATGCCTTCGCCATGGCCGACCAGGTGCTCTATTCGGGCGTCGCCTGCATCACCGACCTGATGGTCAAGGAAGGCCTGATCAATCTCGACTTCGCCGACGTCCGTTCGGTGATGCGCGAGATGGGCAAGGCGATGATGGGCACCGGCGAAGCGTCGGGCGAGGGGCGCGCGATGGCCGCCGCCGAAGCCGCCATCGCCAACCCGCTGCTCGACGAAACCTCGATGAAGGGCGCCAAGGGCCTGCTGATCTCGATCACCGGCGGCCGCGACCTCACCCTGTTCGAGGTGGACGAGGCCGCGACCCGCATCCGCGAGGAGGTCGACCAGGACGCCAACATCATCCTGGGCGCTACCTTCGACGAGGAGCTGGAAGGCGTGATCCGCGTGTCGGTCGTCGCCACCGGCATCGACAAGTCGGCGGCTGAAATCGCGGCAGCGCCGATCTCGATCCGCGCACCGCAGAAGCCGGCCGCGCGCCCGGCGGCTCCGGCTGCTGAAGTCCGCCCCGCTGCGGTTCAACCGCAGGCCTACGAGCCGCGTGCGGTCGATCCGGTCGCCGAGGCGATCCAGCTTGCCGAGGCAAACGCAGCCGCCATGGCGCAGCCGCGCGCCGTGCCGGTCGACGACTTCCGGCCGCAGAGCAAGATCTTCCAGGCTCCGCCGGCCCAGCCGCAGCCGCAACCGGTGGCGCAGCCGCAGGTCATGCAGCAGCCCGCGCCGCAGCGCGAGATGCCGCAGCCGGTGGCCGCGGCCCCGCAGCGTATGCCGCGCGTGGAAGACTTTCCGCCGGTCGTAAGGGCTGAAGTCGAAGCCAAGACCCGGCCCACGGACCATGAAAACAGCGGTCCGATGGGGCTGATCAAGCGGCTGACCAACGGCCTTACCCGCCGTGAGGAAGAGCCGGCCCGGCTCCAGCCGGCACAGCCGCGCGAACCGAAGCTGCGCCAGGCAGCGCCCGAGATGCGCCGTCTCGCCAGCCAGGATCCGCAGCTCTACGCGCCGCGCCGCGGCCAGCTCGACGACCAGGGCCGGCTGACGCCGCAGAACCGTACGGTCCAGGAAGACGACCAGCTGGAAATCCCGGCCTTCCTGCGCCGCCAGGCCAACTGATCGGTACGGCAGGCCGCTGATCGCCGATACGGCGGCCCGCTGATCGTCGATACAGCGTACCGCTGATCGTTAACGATATATAACGGTTGTTAACAGGCAGGCGAGAGATCGCCTGCCTGTTGCTTTTTAAAGTGTATTCAGAACAACGTGTTAGGGGGTTTTTCTTATGTTTTGTCGCGGTTACACGGGGTAAGAAACCGTGATTTGGAGTCTCCAGGGCGGGCCATTATCTTCGCCACGGACTAAAGTCGGTTTGCCGGGATTCGGGGAGTAGCCCTGCCTGCCGACTATACCAGAGCCGCATGCTCTTGCTTATTTTGCCGCGTTTGTGCGAGCGCCAGACCATCCAGCTGGCTGCAAGATACCCAAGGCCGATGGAGCGGACACAGGCATTCAGGGCGATGGGGTTACTCTTGCACGACTATCAGACGACAGTGAAATCGCGCGCGACGCTGACTGGAATCGGCGTCCATAGCGGCAAGCCCGTTACCGTTCATTTCCTGCCCGCCGACGCCGACACGGGCATCGTCTTCCATCTTTCGAATGGCGGCGAAGCGCGTGAGTTCCGTGCTCTGGTCGCGGAAGTCGGCGCTACCGATCTTTGCACCATGCTTGGCGATCCGGCAGGCAAGCATATCGGCACTGTCGAGCATCTGATGGCCACGGTGTTCGGTCTTGGCATCGACAATCTCATCATCGAGATCGACGGTTCGGAAGTCCCCATTCTAGACGGCAGCGCCATGGCCTTCGTCGAAGCCATCGACCAGGTAGGCATCGACACGCTGGCGGTGAAGCGTCGCTATATCCGCGTGGTCAAGCCGGTGCGCGTGGAAGCCGGCGCATCCTGGGCCGAGTTCCGCCCCTATGACGGCACGCGTTTCGAGGTCGAGATCGATTTTGAAAGTCCGGCGATCGGCCGCCAGCAATTCGCCTCCGACATCAATCCCGACATCTTCCGCCGCGACATTGCGCGCGCGCGCACCTTCGGCTTCATGAAGGATGTCGAGCGGCTTTGGGCCGCCGGTTACGCGCTCGGCTCATCGCTGGAGAACTCGCTGGTCATCGGCGACGACAACCGCGTCATCAATGTCGGCGGATTGCGCTATCCCAATGAATTCGCCCGCCACAAGACGCTCGACGCGATGGGCGATCTGGCGCTGGCCGGCGCGCGCTTCATCGGCTGCTTCCGTTCCTATCGCGGCGGTCACCGGATGAATGCCTCGGCGCTGCGCCGGCTGCTTTCCGACCGGACGGCCTTCGAGATCGTCGAGACGAGGCGGCGTGAGCGCGGCCGGGTAGCCGAAATGATCGCCGTCAGCGGGCCGGTCTATGCGCCCTGGGTTATCTGAGGCGTTCAGCCTCAGGTCCTGCGCCTGATCTCATAGTCGACATCGCCATATTCAGCGCCCGGCAGTCGGTCCGGGCCTTCGACGTAGAATGTGCCGACATGAACAAGTCCGGCCTTTTCCATGACACGGCGTGATGCCGTGTTTACGGCCATCGTGCTGGCAACGATGCGGGCAAAGCCGAAGCGGGAGAAACCGGCCTCGACCAACACTGCCGCGCCTTCGCTGGCATAGCCCAATCCCCACATGGCGCGCCGCAGCCGATAGCCCAATTCCGCCGATCCGTCGCCGCGATCGCGCAGCGAGAACCAGCCGACAAAGCTGCCGGATATCTTCTCCCTTGCAGTCCAGATGCCTTGCTCGCCGCCGCGCGGCATCAGAAAATCGACGGACGGATCGATGCCGTCGAGCGGTGTCGGCTTGCCGCCGTTCAGGAAGCGCATCACTTCGCCGTCCTGCTCGAGCGCGAATAGCTCGTCCCGGTCGGCTGGAATCACGGGCGTCAACCGCAGCCGTGGCGTTTCCAGGCCTTGCAACATGTAACGGTTCCTTTGCCACCTTGTGGCAGGGTCCCGCATGATGTCGCAAGACGCAGTCGCCAGGTTTGATGTGAGGCAGGGCTGTGTGATAATAATACATCACCGGGACGCCAAATCGCAGCCAGTTCGCGGCGTCGGGCAGCCGCCACAAAAATGTGCGATTGGCCGGACATAGCGTTGCCGGGCAAGGGGATAATGGTTTATGGCTTCGGCCCGGACCGAAACGACGCCGAAGGGGCGGAATCCAAACATGTTTTTTTCGCGAGTTGGTCAATCGGTAACGCCGCGTCGGCGCGTTTTGCTGGCGCTGTCGGTGGTTGCTCCCGCGCTCGTGCTGTCGGCCTGCATGTCCTCCGAGAAGGACGTCAACCTGGCGACCTATGTCGACCAGACCGAACCGGCCGACGTTCTCTACAACCAGGGCCTGGCCAACATGAATGCCGGCCGCCTCGACGAGGCGAGCAAGAAGTTCGACGCCGTCGACCGCCAGCATCCCTATTCGGAATTCGCCCGCAAATCGATGGTGATGGGCGCTTTCGCCGACTATCGCGCCGGCAATTATGACGAAGCGATCGGCACCGCGAAGCGCTATCTGACGCTTTATCCCTCGACCGACGATGCGGCTTACGCGCAGTACATCATCGGACTCTGCTACTACCGGCAGATCAAGGACGTCACCCAGGATCAGAAGGAAGCGCGCCAGACCATCCAGACCATGCAGGATCTGGTGACGCGCTGGCCTACTTCAGAATATGTCCCCGACGCCAAGGACAAGATCCGCTTCGCCAACGATCAGCTCGCCGGCAAGGAGATGCAGGTCGGCCGCTATTATCTCGAGCGCCGCGAATACATCGCCGCCGTCAAGCGTTTCCGCGCCGTGGTCGAAAACTACTCCAACACCCGCCATGTCGAGGAGGCGCTCGCGCGCCTGACCGAGTCCTATTATGCAATGGGCCTGACCTCGGAGGCGCAGACCGCCGCGGCGGTGCTCGGCCACAACTATCCGGACAGCCCGTGGTACAAGGATTCCTACAAGCTCCTGCAGAGCAACGGGCTTGAGCCGCGCGAAAATGCCGGATCGTGGATATCCAAGGCCGGGAAGCTGATCACCGGCGCCTGAAGCTTGCGATGCTGTCCAGACTGTCGATCCGCGATATCGTCCTGATCGAGAAGCTGGACATCGAATTCCTGCCTGGCCTTTCGGTGCTGACCGGCGAAACCGGTGCCGGCAAATCCATCCTGCTCGATGCGTTGTCGCTGGCGCTTGGCGCACGCGGCGACGCTTCGCTCGTCCGCCACGGTGCGGCGCAAGGCCAGGTCATCGCCGTGTTCGACGTGCCGCGCAACCATCCGGCGCGCGCGCTGCTCGCCGAAAATGACATCGAGGATGATGGCGACATCATCCTGCGGCGCGTGCAGACGGCCGATGGCCGCACCCGCGTCTTCGTCAACGACCAGCCCTCCAGCGTCACCCTGATGCGCGATGTCGGCCGGGCACTGGTCGAGATCCATGGCCAGCATGACGAGCGCGCGCTGGTCGATCCCGGCGCGCATCGTGAACTGCTGGACAGTTTCGGCGGCCATCTGGGCGCCGCGCGCGGCACGGGCGAAGCCTGGCGCTACTGGCGCGGCTGCGAGCAGGAGCTTTCCCGGCATCGCGCCAAGGTCGAGGCGGCGGCGCGCGAGGCCGATTATCTGCGCGCTTCCGTCGCCGAGCTTACGAAGCTCGACCCGCAGCCAGGCGAGGAAACGGAACTTGCGGAACTCCGCGCGCAAATGATGCGCGTCGAAAAGATCGCCGGCGAAATCCATGACGCGCAGGATGTGCTGTCGGGGCCGTCTTCGCCCTTGCCGCAGCTCGCCAGCCTGCTGCGCCGGCTGCAGCGCAAATCGACCGAGGTGCCGGGTCTGCTCGACGATGTGGTGAAGTCGCTGGACGAGGCGATGCTTTCGCTGGACGCCGCGCAGTCCGGTGTCGAAGCAGCACTCCGTTCCACCGAATATGATCCGCAGCGTCTGGAGAAGGCGGAGGAGCGGTTGTTTGCGCTGCGCGCCGCCTCACGCAAGCACAACGTCACGGTCGACGATCTGGCGCAGTTGCGCGACACGATGGTGGCCGATCTTGCCGATCTGGACGCCGGCGAGGAGCGGCTGCATGCGTTGGAAAAGCAGGCCGCTGCCGGGCGCGAGGCCTATGATATTTCCGCCGCGCAGCTTTCGTCGCTGCGCCATGCGGCGGCGGCGGGCCTGACCAGGGCGGTGATGGCGGAACTGCCGGCGCTGAAGCTCGAACGGGCCGAGTTCATCGTCGAGATGGCAAGCGATGCCGAAACCCGCATGGAAGAAGGCATCGACCAGGTCGAATTCTGGGTGCGCACCAATCCCGGCACTAGGCCGGGACCGATGATGAAGGTCGCCTCCGGCGGCGAACTCTCGCGCTTTCTCCTGGCGCTGAAGGTGGCGCTCGCCGATCGCGGCTCGGCGCCGACTTTGGTCTTCGACGAAATCGATACCGGCGTCGGCGGCGCGGTGGCCGACGCCATCGGCCAGCGGCTGGCGCGGCTGTCGAAGCGGGTGCAGGTGCTTTCGGTCACGCATGCGCCACAGGTGGCGGCGCGCGCGGCTACGCATTTCCTGATCTCCAAATCCGGCGGCAAGGACCGTGTCGCCACCGGCATCGCCGAAATGGACCGCGCGGCGCGCCAGGAAGAGATCGCGCGCATGCTGGCCGGCGCCACCATCACCGACGAGGCGCGCGCCGCGGCCGAGCGGTTGCTGCGCGAGAACACGGCGGCAGCTTAGGCTGTGCTGATATTCAGGTGAGGCCGGCCTGCGAAGCGCGGCTTCCTGCGCTTCCGGTGCTCAAGTACCCAAAAGTACGCTCCGCTCCGGCCTTCGCCGGCCGAAGCCCTCATAAGGGTCTCCGCTCTATGAAGGCTACGGCCGGCGTAGGCCGGTTCTCGGAAGCCACGCTTCTCGACCCGGCCTGACCTGAATCTCAGCACATCCTTGGTGCTCGATTCTTCAGGCTCGGAGCTCGAGTCAGCAGATGGCTGTATCCTGCTGTCGAGCAATGATTTTTCCACAAGCTATCTCCCTGCCGGCGAATCCTGATTTATAGTGGCCCGCCATCATTCGAGGACCGCGCCGCATGTCGGAAAAACCAGTCGATTCGCTGAGCGAGGGTGAGGCCGCGGAAGAGCTGAAGCGGCTGGCGGCGGAGATCGCCGAGCACGACCGGCGCTACCACGCGGAAGACGCGCCGACGATCACCGACGCGGAATATGATGCGTTGCGCCGGCGCAACCTCGCCATCGAGGAGCAGTTTCCGGGTCTGGTGCGCGAGGATTCGCCGTCGCTGCGGGTTGGTGCTGCGCCGGCGGAGGGGTTTGCCAAGGTGCGCCATGCCGTGCCGATGCTGAGCCTCGCCAAGGCGTATACCGACCAGGATGTCGCCGATTTCATCGAGCGCGGCCGTCGTTTCTTCGACCGCGACAAGGACCTCGACATCGCCTTCACCGCGGAGCCGAAGATCGACGGGCTGTCGGCGTCGCTGCGCTACGAGAACGGCGTGTTCGTACAGGGCGCGACGCGCGGCGACGGCGCCGTCGGCGAGGACATCACCGCCAATCTGAAGACGATTGCCGATATCCCGAAGACCCTGAAGGGATCGGGCTGGCCTCAGACAATCGAAATCCGCGGCGAGGTCTACATGACCTATGCCGAGTTCGAGGCGCTGAAGCAGCGTTCGGCGGCAGTCGGCGGCCAGGATTATGTCAATCCGCGCAACACCGCGGCTGGATCGCTGCGCCAGAAGGACCCGTCGGTCACCGCCAGCCGCAACCTCAAATTCTTCGCCTATGCCTGGGGCTATACGACGGCGGATCCTGCTCCCACCCAGTACGATGCCGTGCAGAAATTCGCCGAGTGGGGGTTCAAGGTCAGCCCGCTGATGGTGCGGGCGAAGTCCATAGACGAGCTCATCGCCCATTACCATCGGATCGAGGAGCAGCGCTCCTCGCTCGGCTACGATATCGACGGCGTCGTCTACAAGGTCGACCAGCTCGAGCTGCAGCGCCGCTGGGGCTTTGTCACCGGCGAGCCGCGCTGGGCGGTCGCGCACAAATTCCCGGCCGAACAGGCGATGACGACGGTCGAGAAGATCGACATCCAGGTCGGCCGCACCGGCACGCTGGCGCCAGTGGCGCGGCTGGCGCCGGTGACGGTTGGCGGCGTGGTGGTGGAGAACGTCACGCTGCACAATGAGGATTATATCAAGGGTTTTGACAGCAACGGCCAGCCGATCCGTGACGGCATCGACGTGCGCATCGGCGACACCGTGGTGATCCAGCGGGCGGGGGACGTCATCCCGCAGATCGTCAGCGTCGTCGTCGACAAGCGGCCGCCCGAGGCGCTGCCTTACGAATTCCCGCATACCTGCCCGGTCTGCGGCTCGCCGGCGACGCGCGAGATCAACGAGAAGACGGGCAAGGAGGATTCGCGGCGCCGCTGCACCGGTGAGCTCATCTGCGCCGCGCAGGCGGTGGAAAGGCTGCGCCATTTCGTGTCGCGCGGCGCGCTCGATATCGAGGGCCTGGGCTCTGAAAACATCGACCTCTTCTTCAATTCGGGGCTGGTCAAGACGGCCGCCGACATCTTCACGCTGAAGGATCGCCGTTCGGCCGTCACCAAGGCGCTGGCCGAGCGGCGCGAGGAGCAGGCGAGGCTGCGCGAGGAAGCATCGGGCAAGACGCGCAAGAATGTGCGCAGCGTCGAGGAGCGCAACTATGAAGGCCTCGACAAGCTGTTTTCGGCCATCGACGCGCGCCGCGAACCGGAGCTCGACCGCTTCATCTTCGCGCTCGGCATCCGCCATATCGGCGAGACGACGGCAGCCGTGCTTGCCCGGCAGTTCTCGACCATCGAAGAGCTGATGCGCGTCGGCAAGGAGACAGCGAAGGCGGAAGATCCGCACACCGTCTTCCCGTCGATCAACGGTATCGGCGACACGGTGATCAACGCGCTGCGTGATTTCTTCGGCAATGAACGCAATGACGACGTGCTGGACTCCTTGCTCGCTCAAGTTCATCCGAAGCCTTACGTCATGGAAATCTCGGCCGGCAGCGAAGTCTCCGGCAAAACGGTTGTCTTCACCGGCACGCTGGAAAAGATGACGCGCTCGGAAGCCAAGGCGATGGCGGAGCGGCTCGGCGCCAAGGTGGCGGGCTCGGTTTCGGCCAAGACCGATCTGGTGGTGGCGGGCCCCGGCGCCGGCTCGAAGCTGAAAGTTGCAAGCGACCTCGGCATCGAGGTGATCGACGAGGACACCTGGCTGCAGCGCATCGGCAGGGGTGGGTGATGGCCGGCGCATTCAAAGGCTTTGGGCAGAAGGCCATTCCTTTCTTCAAGGCGCTCGACTTCCACCAGAGCCGCGAATGGTTCCAGGAGAATCGCGAGCTCTTCGACAGCGAGCTGCACGAGCCGTTCTGCGATCTGGTCGAGACGCTCACCGAGCGTTTCGAGGCGGCGAAGCTCGGCTTGCGCGGCGACCGCAAGAAATCGCTGTTCCGCATCAATCGCGACGTGCGCTTCGCCAAGGACAAGCGGCCTTACAACCGGCATCTGTCCGCCATCCTGTCACCTGACGGCACCAAGATGTCGCAAGGCGTTTTCTATGTGCATATCGGGCTGGAGCGCTGCTTCGCCGGCGTCGCCTGGTGGCAGCCGGCGCCGGAACTGCTGCAGGCGATGCGCAAGGCGATCGTGACCAAGCCGGCCGCGTTCCGCGGCATGGTCTCGTCGCTCAAGAAGGCAGGCCTGGAGCTCGATCCGGAAGACCGCCTGAAGCGCGCGCCGCGTGGATTCGAAGACGTCGCCGAGGACGATCTAGCCCAGGCGGTGCGCAACCGGCATTTCGTGGTCCGGCACGACATCGATCCGGCGACGATCCATTCGCCGGCGCTGGTCGACGATCTCGTCGGTTTCACGCTTGGCGCCAAGCCGCTGCTCGATTGGGGCAGGGCGATCCAGGGCACGGCCGTGGCGGCCTGACGCCGTCTCTCCAGCCGCTCACATCCGCATCAGCAGGCCGCCATCGACGGCGAGCTCGATGCCGGTGATGTAGCTCGCGGCATCCGAGAGCAGGAACAGCGCGGCGTTGGCCATGTCCTGCGGCGTGCCGATGCGGCCGAGGGGGGTATAGCTCGCCACGGCGGCGCGCTTCTCCTCGGTGTCCCAACGCGCCTGCAGCGGCGTCAGCGCCATGCCGGGGCATATCGAGTTGGAGCGGATGCCGTCGGCGGCAAGCTGCATGGCCAGCGACTTGGACAGCGCGCAGACGCCCGCCTTCGAGGCCTGATACGCGTCCTGCGGTTTCGGATCGCCGCGATACCACTGGATGGTCGAGAAATGCACCATGGCGCCGCCACGGCCGCCGGCGCGCATATGCGGAACGACGGCGCGAGCCGTATGCACGAAGGATTTCAGATTGATGTTGAAGACCTGGTCCCAGACATCAAGGTCCATATCGAGCGCTGACTTGTCGCGACCGAACCACAGAACGCCGGCGACATTGGCGAGAAAGTCGATGCCGCCACGCTCGCGGCCGGCGGCATCGATGGTTTGCTCGACGAAAGCGGCATCGGTCAAATCACCCTGCGCGAAGGTCAGTCTGTCGTCATAGGCGGCGAGCGAGGCCGGGCGAGGCTTGATGTCGATGGCGGTCACGGAGGCGCCTGCGTCGAGCAGCGCCAACGCGATCGCTTCGCCCATGCCGCCACCCGCTCCGGTGACGACCGCATGCCTGCCGGTGAAATCAAAGACGACCATCTGTCCCTCTCTTGTTGGCGCCAGAGACGCGTTTTGCGCCAGGACGCGACGGGCGGACAATAGGGGCGGGCAAAAAATCCAAGTGGCAGCGCCATTTTCTCAGCTGCGCCCTCCAGATCGACGACAACCGGCGCGTCGCGATCAGTTCCGCTGATCGTTGGGTCAAGCGAATTGGTGTGACATTGAAGGCGACGCTCCCTAAATCAAGCCGCTCAAGGAGCGGCTGATGGCGGCGGAAGCAATCTCTGAGGGCAGGACCGGCGGCGATTTCTTGGACGGCGTGCGGCTGTCGATGCCGGTCGTCGTCGCCTCGGCGCCGTTCGCGGTGCTGTTCGGCACGATCGCGGTCGACAATGGATTCTCCGTCCTCGAAGCCTTCCTGATGAGCGCCATGATCTATGGTGGCGCCAGCCAGATGGTCGGCATCGAACTGTTCGGCCAGCATGTCGCGCCATGGCTGATCGTGCTGTCGATCTTCGCGGTGAATTTCCGCCATGTGCTCTATTCGGCGGGCATCGGCAGGCGCATCGCGCATTGGCCGGTGCTGCAGCAGGCGCTCGGCTATTTCATCCTGACCGATCCGCAATTTGCCATCGCCGAGGCGAGGGCGGAGTCCGGCCGTCCGGTCGGTTTCGTCTGGTATCTGGGGCTCGGCCTGCCGGTCTATCTCTTCTGGGTGATCGAAAGCGGCTTGGGTGCTGTGTTCGGCAAGATGATCCCGGACACGCATGCGCTGGGCATCGATTTCCTGCTGCCGATCTATTTCCTCGGCCTTGTGCTCGGCTTCCGCAAGCGGCCGCTTTGGGCGCCCGTCGTCGCCGCCAGCGCCGTCGCCTCGATCATTGCCTACAGAACCGTCGGCTCGCCTTGGCATGTCTCGATCGGCGCGGTCGCCGGCGTTCTGCTGGCGGTGATCCTGCCGCCGCACCATAGCGGCGTGGGCAAGCGGCCATGAGCACGACCTTCTGGATCATCCTTGCCGGCGCTGTCGCAACCTATCTGACCCGCGTCGGCGGCCATCTCGTTATATCGCGCTTCGAGACAATCCATCCGCGCGTCGAGGCCGGCCTCAACGCCGTGCCGGCCGCTGTGCTGACGACGCTCGTCGCGCCGGAGCTGCTGCATGCCGGGCCCGCCGAATGGGCGGCGCTGATCGTCACAGTGCTGGTCTCGCTGCGCGGCGGGTTGATGGCGATGTTCCTGACTGGTGCCGCGGTGTTGATCCTGGCGCGCCAGTTCGTCGGCTGATTTCGTCGGTGGGATCATTCCGAACGTCGGCGCTGCCCCTCATTGCCCTGCTGGGCATTTCTCCCCGTTAAGGGGAGAAAGAAGCTGACCTCAGATCTTGGCGTCGTGGGGCAGCGGCGCGGTGGCTTTCTCCAGCCAGGCCAGCGTCTCGCCGTCGACCATCGGGCCGATCTCCGCCAGCACCCGGGCATGATACCGGTCGAGCCACTGCAGCTCGTCCCGATGCAGCAGGTCGGTGCGGATCAGCCGCTTGTCGATCGGCGCCAGCGTCAGCGTCTCGAAGCCGTGCATGGCGGCGTCGCCGCCTTCGATCGGCTCCGCCGGCGTGACCAGGATCAGGTTCTCGATGCGGATGCCGTAGGCGCCTTCCTTGTAGTAGCCCGGCTCGTTGGACAGCATCATGCCGGCAAGCAGTTTTTCCGTGCCGGTGCGGGCAATGCGCTGCGGGCCTTCATGCACGGCGAGATAGGAGCCGACGCCGTGGCCGGTGCCGTGGGCGAAGTCGCAGCCATGCTTCCACAGCGCCACGCGGGCAACGGCGTCGATTTCCGAGCCGCGCGTGCCGGCAGGGAAACGCAGCGTCGAGATGCCGATCATGCCCTTCAGCACCAGCGTGAAGCGCTCGCGCATCTCTTCGGTGGGCTGGCCGATCGGCACGGTGCGGGTGATGTCGGTTGTGCCGTCCTGATACTGGCCGCCGGAATCGAGCAAAAACAGCTCGCCGCTCTGCAGCTTTTGGCTGGTGGCGCGCGAGACGCGGTAGTGCATGATGGCGCCGTTCGGGCCGGCGCCGGAAATCGTGTCGAACGAGACGTCGCGCAGCGGCATCTGCGTTTCCTCGCCGGTCCGCCGGCGTACCTCCTCGAGCTTGGTGACCACCGCAATCTCGTCGAGCGTGCCGGGCTTCTGCCTGTCGAGCCAGCAAAGCAGCCTGGCGATCGCGGCCCCGTCGCGGCGATGCGCGGCGCGGCTGCCGGCGATCTCGGCCTGGTTCTTGGTGGCGCGCGGGATGCGCGCAGGGTCGGCGGCCAGCACGACGGTGCCGCCATTGTCCTCGACCAGCATTCTAAGCTTTTCCGCCGCCAGCACCGGATCGAGCGCGATCTTGGCGCCGTTCCCAGCCAGCTCGGCAATGGCGGCTTCGAATTCGTCCGGATCATGCAGATCGGCGAGCTGGGTGAGATAGGCCGCGACCTGGCGCGGGAATTTGCGCTGGTCCATGAACAGCTGATGCTTGCCGTCGGCGGCGAGGACTGCGAAGCCGAGCGCCAGCGGCGTGTGCGGCACGTCGCCGCCACGGATGTTGAAGGCCCAGGCTATTGAAGAGGGGTCGGTCAGCACGGCGTGGGTGGCGCCCTCCTTTTCAATCGCGCCCGCCAGCCGCGCCAGCTTGTCCTTGGCGAGTTCGCCGGCAAGGTTTTGCGGATGGATCTCGACAGGCGCGCGCGGCGGTTCCGGCTGGTCCTTCCAGATGATATCGATGGGGTTCCTGTCGAGCGGCACCAAAGTCGCGCCGGATTGCTCGGCCGACGCCTTCAGCGCCTTGATCTCGCCGACCGTATGCAGCCAGGGGTCGAAGCCGAGACGCGCGCCCTTGCCGAGATTGTCCTTGGTCCAGGATGCCGGCGGATTGTCGATGAGGCTTTCGACGGTAAAGATCGAAAGGTCGACCTCGTTGCGCACCTGCAGCGTGTAGCGGCCGTCGACGAAGATAAAGGCGCGGTCGCGCAGGATGATGGCGACGCCGGCCGAACCGGAAAAACCGGTCAGCCATTTCAGCCGCGCCGAACGGTCGGCGACATATTCGCCCTGATGCTCGTCCGCGCGGGGGACAAGGAAGCCGTCCAAGCCATTTTCCGCCAGCCATTGCCGCAGCAGCGCCACACGCGGCTTGCCAACGGTCGGATCACCAGCGGAATCAAAGGTCTGGAACATGGTGGCGTCTCCCTCGAATGATCTGCCAAGAACCTAGCGCATGGCCCGGCAAACCGGAATCGATTTCGACCGGGCCAGACAGCTTCGGCTTGGGCAGGTCTCAGCGCTTGAGGTGGATAGTCACCCAGCCCTCGCGATGCAGGGTGCGGACGTGGCGGAAGCTTTGGCCGACATAGGCCGAGATCACGGCGTCGCGCTGCCGGTCGAGGATGCCGGAAAGCACTAGCGAACCGCCGAGCCTGACGTGCCTGGCCATCTCAGGCGCGAGCCGCATCAGCGGCCGGGCCAGGATGTTGGCGACGATCAGGTCGAAGGGCGCGCGGCTGGCGAAGATCGGATGATGGAAGCCGGGCGCCGTCACCGTCTCGACCAGCGCCTTCACGTGGTTGAGGCGGGCATTTGCGGCGGCGACCCGGACGGCGACCGGATCGATGTCAGTCGCCAGCACCGGGATATGCGCGAGCTTGGCAAGCGCGATCGCAAGCACCGCGCTGCCGGTGCCGAGGTCGAGCGCGTTGCGCGGTTTCTCGCGCCGCACAACCAGGTCCAGCACTTCAAGGCAGCCGGCGGTGGTGCCGTGATGGCCGGTACCGAATGCCAAGCCCGCCTCGATCTCTATCGCAAGGTCGCCGCTATGGCGCTTGGCCCGGTCGTGCGACCCGTGAACAAGGAAGCGACCCGCGCGCACCGGCTTCAAGCCTTCCAGCGAGAGCGACACCCAGTCGATGTCGGGGATGGCCTCGCGCTCGACGGGTTTCGGCAGGCCAAGACCTGCCAGGATATCCTTGACGCGCGCTTCGACGGGATCGACGTCGCCATCGGCATAGACCGATACCTCGTGGATGTCTTTTTCCTCGTCGAGCTCCAGCACGGCGATCGGCAGGCCGTCATCCTCAAAGGCGGCGTCGAGCGCCGCAAAGATGCGGTCTGCTTCAATCTTGCCTGCGGTGAGATGGAGCCGGGTCTGCCCCATCAGGTTTGGCCGCCGGCTGCCAGCCGCTTCAGCTTGGCGACCGCGGTGTCGGCGCTTTCGCCATAGGCGATGGTGCCGGCAAAATCGCCCCTGGCATTGAGCAGCAGCACCGAAGCCGTATGGTCCATCGTGTAGTCGCCGTCGCCGGTGTCGACCTTCTTCCAGTAGATGCCGAAGGCCTTGGCCATGGCGTGCACCTTGTCCGCATCGCCGGTGATGCCGGTGATGCGGTCGGAGAAGTTGCTGACATAGGTGTTCATCGTCTCCGGCGTGTCGCGCTCCGGATCGACGGTGACGAAATAGGCGTTGAGGTTCTTGCCGCTGTCGCCCATCGTCTTCAGCCAGCCGGCCAGTTCGAACAATGTCGTCGGGCAGACTTCCGGGCAATGGGTGAAGCCGAAGAACACGACGCTCGGGTGGCCCCTGAACGCCGCCTCGGTGATCGGCGCGCCTTTCTGGTCGACCAGCGTGAAGGGCGCGCCGAAGGGTTCGCCGCCATAATGACCGCGGTACCAGTCGAATGTCAGCCAGCCGATGCCCGCCGCCATCAGGACGAGAATGCCGACTAGGATTGAACGCATCATCTGTGAATGTCCGTCGCTTTGGCTAGAAGCCAAGTTTCGGCGACAGTCTTAGCCGGTCGGCGCCGGGTGCGCAAAGATGTCGCGTTGCCGCAAGCGATAGGCGACGCGACGCGGTCGCGGACCGGCTTGCAAACGCCACGATCCTGTCCCACCTGACATCGGCAAACGCGAACCGAGGAGGCAACCTTTGCGAAAACTGATCGGCTTATTCGCCGCATGTCTTGCCCTCAGCGCCGGGCCGACCATGGCCGACGAGGTCGGCAAAGTCGGTGTCGACTGGGTCGGCAACGACATCATGATCGACGCGATCAAAGACCCGAAAGTCGACGGCGTCACCTGCCATGTCGCCTATTTTGACCGCAGCATCATCGACCGGTTGCACAAGGGCAACTGGTTCGAGGATCCTTCCGATTCCTCGATTTCCTGCCGCCAGACCGGGCCGATCAGCATCGGCGACATCGACATGAGCGAGGGCGGCGAGGAAGTGTTCAAGCAGGGCCTCAGCCTGATCTGGAAGAAGCAGGTGGTGAACCGCATCTACGACAAGAAGAACGAGACGCTGATCTATCTGTCGCATTCGCGCCAGGTGCAGAACGGCTCGGCCAAGATGTCGGTCACGACCGTGCCGCTCTTCGGCCAGAGCGTGGTGTGGACGAAGGGCAAGCCGCAATAGGCCCAAAGCGCGTCGCGATCTTTCAGGTTCGCTCCATGCGCTTTGTCTTGATGCATGTCGTTGTCCCAGAACCGCTGCGCACTTCTGGGCGACATGCATTGGTTTTTGATTTTGCGCATGTCTTTGTCCCGAAACCGGTTCCCACTTTCGGGAGACATGCTTTGAGCGGTCCCGCTTGCGGGACCGATCGCTCGGGCGTAAAGCCGCGCCATGGACCGCCCTGAAAACCTCGTTCTCAAGGACCCCGAGCCGCGCATCCATCCGACCGCGGAGTTGAAGGCGTGCAAGCTCGGCCGCTACGCCTCGATCGGCGAGCGGGTGATCCTGCGCGAGGTGACGGTCGGCGACTTCTCCTATTTCGAGCGTCATTGCGAAGCGATCTATACGACGATCGGCAAGTTCTGCTCGATCGCCGCCAACAGCCGCATCAACGCGCTCGAGCACCCAATCGAGCGGCTGACGCAGCACAAGGTCAGCTACCGGCCGAACGAGTATTTCCGCTGGCTGGGCGTCGACACGGGATTCCGCGCGCGGCGGCAGGCGAAATCGGTCAGCATCGGCCACGATGTCTGGATCGGCCATGGCGCGGTCATCATGCCGGGCGTCGCGATCGGCAATGGTGCCGTCATCGGCGCCAATGCCGTGGTGACGCATGACGTTCCAGCCTACACGATCGTCGCCGGCGTGCCGGCAAAGCCGTTGCGCCGGCGGTTCTCGGCCGCCGTCGCGGCGCGTATCGAGACCCTCGCCTGGTGGGACTGGGCGCCCGAGAAACTGGCCGACGCAATCCCCGACATGCAGGCCATGCCGATCGAAGCCTTCCTCGATCGCTGGGAAGATAACACCTGCTGAGGCGAACCAGCGGCGGAACGCCATCTGGCGCTGAGGCGCTTCCTGGTTTCTACGCTCCGCCCTCGGGGATAGTTGCCCCTTCCGCCATGCGGGGGTGGCGCAGCGGAAGGGGCTGGAGGTAAACCGCCGTGAAGCGGAAGGAACAGGCTTTTGGCCTGCACCGGCACTATGGCAAACAACGGATAAGGTGTTTTTTCATGCGCCTGCGCTTTCTGCGTGTATTCGATTGCGGCAGCATGCAAGCTTGAAAATTCAAGCCTTTGGAACCAGACACGGCGGCAGCTTGTTTCTTCGCAAGCGCCCGCCCATCCATGTTTTCGAGGATTTGAATGATCGAGAGGATTTTCACAAGGATTGCCAATTGGGTGGCTCATGTGGCCGGCCTGGCCCCGACCTTTTTTGCCTGTGTGCTGATCGTCGTCGTCTGGGCAGTGACCGGGCCATTCTTCGGGTTTTCGGATACCTGGCAACTCGTCATCAACACCGGCACCACCATCATCACCTTCCTGATGGTGTTCCTGATCCAGAACACCCAGAACCGCGACGGCGCGGCGATCCAAGCCAAGCTCGACGAGCTGATCAGGGTCAGCCGGGCGCATAACACCTTCATTGGCATCGAACACCTGACCGAATCCGAGGTCGAGGAGATCCGCGAAAAATGCGAAAGGGCCGCAAAGCGGCATGACCGGGAGGTCGCCGCGGCGGCCGTCAAGAAGGCCGCGCAAAAGCACTCCGCCAAAAAACACGCGGCTTGAGCGCAGCCTTGTCGTTTGGGGCACGACCTTTGCGAACTGAAGCTTGGCGCAATAAGAGCCGGCTTTCGACTCGTGCGGGGTTCTCTAGCGGTTCATAAAGGCCGCGAACGCCTCCTTGTGATCGGGATGCCAGCGCGACAAGGCAGGACGGTTCTCGATGATGTCGCCGATCGCCCAGGCCATGCGCTTTTCATCGGTCGGCCGCGCGACCTCGTTGTCGGGGCACAGGATATAGAAGTCGTCGTCCATCAGCGATGTCAGCATGAAGTCGATCACCTGCTCGCCGGTCCAGGCGCCGGCGGGTTTTTCCGTCGCCCCTTCGGTCAGGCCGGTATAGGTGAAGCCGGGGATCAGCAAATGCGCCGACAGCTTCGCTCCGGGCTCGTTGCGCAGCGCATGCGCCAGTCCTTCGGTAAACGTCTTCACGCCGGCCTTGGAGACGTTGTAGGCGAGATTGCCGGGCGGCGTGGTGATGCCCTGCTTGGATCCGGTGTTGACGATCAGGCCCGGCTTTCCAGCGGCGAGCATGCGCGGCGCGAAGGCCTCGACGCCATGCACGACACCCCAGAAATTGATGTCGAGCAGCCGCTTCCAGGCGTCGCGGTTCTCCCACGGTTTGCCCGGATTGTTGCCGACGCCGGCATTGTTCATCAGCACCGACACCGCGCCGAAGGCACCGTGAGCGAGTTCCGCCAGCCGGTCGACCTCGTCGGGCTTGGAGACGTCGGTGGGGATCGGGAGAACGGCATCGTCTCCGCCGATTACCGCTACGGCCTGCTTTGCCTGGTCGAGGCGCACGCCGCCGATATCGGCCAGAACCGTCTTCATGCCCATCGCCGCGAACCGTTTTGCGGCGGCAAGGCCGATGCCGCTGGCGCCGCCGGTGATGACGGCGACATTGCCGGAGGCGAAAGCGGGCAGGGCGGTCTGGATTTGGGCGTCGCTGGTCATGATTTTCGATCCTTGTTCGGTCGCGCCGAACTTAACGCCGAGCGCCGCCGAGACAAGGCCGGTTCGTTCCAACGGGTTGACCGCTAGAGCGGCAACGGGTTGACGGCAAGAGCCGCAACGGGTTGACCGCCAGAGCGGCAACGGGTTGGCGGCAAGAGCCGCAACGGGTTGATGGCAAGAGCCGCAACGGGTTGACCGCGATGGCACCCACCGCGCATGTTGTCCTGAAAAAGGAGCTCGGCATTTGACCGATTGGATCGAAATCCTGAAGGAGCAGACCGTCAACGGCGACGAGATGGGCCGCGAGGTGCCGAAGATGCTTGCCAATCCCGATATCAGCGAGGCGCAGGTGAAAACGCTGTTTGCCGCGCTGGAGAAGCAGGCGGACTTCGCCGAAAAGCTGCGGCTTGCGCTGGAGAAGTTCGGCCATGATTTTTCGATCATCAAGGCGGCCGAGCGGCTTGAAGAGCGCTATGCCGACCTTGCCGCCTCGGTGGCCGAGAAGCTGAAGGCGATGCGGAAGTAAGAACCGCTACTTTTCGATGAGCCGCTCGAAGCGCCTGTCCGGCACGAACCATATCATCGCCACAGCCACATAGAGCGCGACGCCGATCCACTGGCTGACGAAAGTGAGCAGCACGCCTGCGATATAGATCGCCAGCGAGATCTTGCCTTTGCGGTCACGGCCCACTGCCTTGGCAAAGGTCGTGTCCGCGCCATGCAGATGGCGCAGCTCGACGACGAGGATGTAGTAAGCGAGCGCGCAGAGAGCGAGGTCGATGCCATAGACGGCGACGGGCACCGGCGCGAAATGGTTCTCGCCCATGAAGGCGGTCGTCACCGGCATCAGCGACAGCCAGAACAGCAAGTGCAGGTTCGCCCATAGCACGCGGCCATCGACCCGCTGAACGGTGTGGAACATGTTGTGCAGGTTGTTCCAGTAGATGCCGACGTTGATGAAGGACAGCACGTAGCTGAAGAAGATTGGCCACAAGGGTTCCAGCGCTGAAAAGTCCTCGCCGTGCGGCACTTTCAGCTCCAGCACCATTATGGTGATGATGATGGCGACGACGCCATCGGTGAATGCTTCGACCCGTCCCTTGCCCATGATTCCTTCCTCGTTGATGACGAACGTTACGGGAGGACGGCGCGCCTGACCATCCTGCCAGCATTGTCAGGAGCGCGTTTGGCAGGCGCAACATCGGTCATTACATGGGCGTTGGGCTCGCAACGCTGGAGGTGATGATGACCAGCTACGCTCAAACCATGACGCGCGACAATGAGCTCGGCGGTGGCGCCGCGATGGCTGCCGTCGCCGCCATGATCGCCGCGCTCTTTGCAGGCAGCACCGCGCTGACGCCGCTCTACGTGATCTACAAGCAGGCCTTCGGCTTCTCGCAGATCACGCTGACCCTGGTCTATGCAGTTTACGTGGTCGGCAATCTGGCGGCGCTGCTGTTTTTCGGCCGGCTGTCGGATGCCATCGGCCGCCGTCCGGCGGCGCTCGCGGCAATGGTCGTCGCTATGGTCAGCGCGCTGTTGTTCCTGTTAGCCGAAAACCTGGCGTGGCTCGATGTCGCCCGTATCCTCAGCGGGCTTGGCATCGGCGTCGGCGCGGGAACCGGCACCGCGTGGCTCGCCGAACTGATCGAAGGCGAGGACAAGTCGCGCGCCGCCATCATCGCCACCAGCACCAACTTCGTCGGTCTTGGCCTCGGCGCTCTGATATCGGGACTGCTTGCCGAATACGCGCCCTGGCCGCTCAGGCTGACATTTGCCGTCTACCTCGCTCTGCTGGTGCTGGTCACGCTGCTGGTCTGGCGCACGCGCGAGACGGTGACTGAGCGGAGGCGGCTGTCCGACGTCCCGATGCGGCCGCGACTGTCTGTTCCAGACAGCATCCGCGCGCAATTCGTGGCGCCGGCTGTGACCGGCTTCGGCGCGATGGCTCTCGTCGGCTTCTATGCCGCGCTGGCGCCGAGCGTTCTGGCCCAGCAACTGCACGTCGCCAATCACGCCGAGGCCGGCGCACTGTTCTTCGAACTGGCAGTGGTGACTGCGGCGACTATCCTGGCGACGGCGCGACTGTCCAGCCGCTTCACGATGCTCGCTGCGCTTGTCCTGATGATCCCGACCGTGGCGCTGATCGTTGCAGCGCAAGTCTTCGCCTCGATGGCCATCATGATCGGCGGCACCGCCTTGTGCGGCGTGGCGGCTGCCTTCGGTTATCGCGGCAGCCTGCAAGTGGTGAACCAGATCGCGCCGGCAGACCGCCGCGCCGAAGTGGTGTCGGCCTTCTTTATCTGCTGCTTCTGCGGCAACGCACTGCCGGTGATCGGCATCGGCGTGTTGTCGAGCCTGGCGAATGCGACGACGGCGAGCCTGGCCTTTGCCGGCATGATCATCGTCTTCTCGCTCGTGGCGCTCGGCTTCGGCGCCAAATACGCGCGATAGGACTCAACTGTTCGGTGTCTCCGGCAGGAGTTGCGCGCGCTGGCGAGGCACGCCGAGGCCGGTGTCGGGCGGCTCGCCCGCGGCCGGCCGGTCCTCGATCATATGCATCGTGCGCCAACGGCCGAAGCGGTAATAGGCGGCGGCCAGCACCAGCGAAGCAATCGAGCCGGCCGGAAAGCTCCACCACAGCGCTTCCTGGCCGATGACGCTTCGCATGGAATAGGCAAAGCCGGTGCGCACGATCAGCACCGAGATGATCAGGATGATCAGCGGCGGCATGACGGCGCCGGTGGCGCGCACCGTGGCGAACAAGACGATGGTGATGCCGAACAGGATGAACGACCAGGACGCCACCTTGTTGATGTGGGCGGCGATGTCGATCGCGGTGCTGTCACCGATGAGGAAAAGGCTCAGCACCGCGCGGTCGAAGACGAAAAGCAGGGCCACCAGCGCGCCGGTCAGCACCAGGTTGAAGCCGACGCCCGAGGCCGCGACCTTGCCGATACGATCCCAGCGCCCGGCGCCGACATTCTGCGCCGCCATCGAGGAGACCGCGGCGCCGATGGCCAAGGCGGGCATCTGGATATAGGTCCAGAGCTGCGCCGCGATGCCGTAAGCGGCGGCGACCTGCGAACCGTAGGAATTGACGATGCCCATCACGGTCAGCGCGGCGGCCGAGATCACGATCATCTGCAGGCCCATCGGAATGCCCTTGAAGACGACGATGCGCAGCAGTGCCGGGTCGGGCCGGAGCAGAGCGAGGTCGGCGCCCGCCAGCCTGAGCGGATGTTTGCGCACATAGAGCACGATCAGTATGGCGATGACGCTTACCGTCTGGCCCACAAGCGTCGAGGTTGCCGAGCCGGCGATGCCAAGCGCGGGGAAGGGACCGATGCCGCGGATCAGCAGCGGATTGAGCACGACGTCGAGAACCACCGCCAGCGCCATGAAGACAAACGGGGTTCGCGAATCGCCGGCGCCGCGCAGCACGGTCATGACGAAGGACAAAAGGTTCATCATCGGCACGGCGATAAAGATGATGCGCAGATAGGCCCGCGCCAGCGGCAGGGCATCCGCCGGCGTGCCGAGCCCGGTCAGGATGGCGTCGACCCAGACCCAGCCGCAGACGGCGAACACCACCGAGACCAGGAAGAAGAAGGTGGCGCTGGTGCCAACGATGCGCTTTGCCTCCGGCAGGTCGCGGGCGCCGACCGATTGCGCGACCAGGATGGTCGCAGCCATGCCGATGCCGAAGACCGTGCCGAGGATAAGGAACAGCACGAGATTGGCGTTGGAGGTGGCGGTCAGCGCCGCCTCGCCGAGGAAGCGGCCGACCCAGACGGAATTGATCGAGCCGTTGAGCGACTGCAGCACGTTCGAGCCAAGCACCGGCAGCGCGAACAAAAGCAGCGTGCGCGCGATCGGCCCGCTGGTCAGGTCGCCGACGCGCTGGCGGGCGGGCTTTTTGTCATCCATGGCAGGCACCGAAATTGAATCAGGCCCGCGATGGTATCGCAGGCCTGATGCTCATGCATCCCATTACGCTTGGGTCCGCTAGCCGCAGCTGTCGGCAACCTATTACTGGGTGGTGTTTCCAGAAAGACCGGGCAGGGTGACCTGATAGATCAGGAAGGTGGTGTCGACATCGGCGCCATCCCCGGCCTTGTAGGGCGCGCCGACCTGGAAGCCATCCTGGGTGAGAAAATCGTTGTCGTTGGCGACAAACAGGAAATAGTCGTCGGGCAGCTTCGGATCGAGCACCGGAGCCAGCGACATCGCCTCCCACTTCTCCGAAAGGTTGTCCTTGTCGTTCGGCGCGCCATTGTGCAGGCCGAAGCGGCCGAGCTCGCCCTTATCGTTGATGTCGATGAACGGCGTCAGCTTGGCGGGCGTCACCGAGGCATCGACCACGCCCTTGGGCGCCACCGGCTTGTCGGCGGCATCGAACGGACCGTTGGCGATGTCGGTAGCGCCGGACAGGTCGACGATCTCGATCTTGCGGTAGGCCGACTCTTCGCCCTTGAGCCCCTGTCCGTTGCCGCTGTCGCGCGCCAGCAGCAGAAAACTCTTGTCGGAGAGCGCAACGATCTCGCTCTGTGCGGCCACCTTGGTCTTGCCCTTGGCGTCCTTGAACACCGGCAACGGCACGACATATTCGTGCGCCAACTTGAGATGGGCGAGGTCGGAGGCGTCGTAGACCAGCGCGCGAGTGTTTTGGCGCGTCGAACCGGAATCGCCGCCGTCCTGGCGGGCCGCCGACTGCAGCACGGCGATCAGGAACTTGCCGTCCGGCGTCATCGACATGCCTTCGAGGCCCTGGTTGTTCTGGCGCCCGGTCTCGGGATCCTTCGGATCGGGCTCGGCAGCACCCGGGCCCGGATTGTCGGAAGCGAAGTTCGGCTTGCCGTGGCGCATCGGCACCAGGGCGGCAGGCGGCTGCGTTGCCGACATCAGGTGGCCGTCGGCCGAGAAGCGGTAAATGTTCGGGCCATACTCGTCGGAGATGAGCATGGTGCCGTCCGGCAGGCGCACGATCGCCTCGTCATCGAGCGCCAGCTTGCCGTTGTCGGCCTGCGGCAGGATCGGCATGTCGCCTGCGGCCGGACGTACGCCGTTCAGCGGGTCGAGGCCGGTGGTGTCGGCGCCCTTGTCGTCGGTCAGAAGCATGGTGTCGGCAAGCGTCGCCCTGACGCCCGATTGTTCCTGACCGGCGGCGGGTGCTGCGCCCGGCGCGGTCGGGGTCAGCTCGATCGCGATCGTGTTGAGGCGGGCGCGATAGTCGGTGGTGCCGGCGACGTTGTAGCCGCGATCCGGCAGCAGCCAGAGCGAACCCTTGTAGCCGGCGCCGTCGCGGGCCCACGACTTGGCGTCGATCGCCATGCCGGAACCCGAACCGAACGTTTCGCCGAACTTGTCCTTCTGGCTGGCTGGGATGCGGCCGACGCCGACGAGGCCCTTGTTGACATAGGCGACGCCGTCGGCGAGCGCCGGGCTGAGAGCGGTGAACAGGGCAAGTGCCGCGCCGAGCGCGACGGTCCGGTTGAGATGCTTCATGGATATCCCCTTCTTGACGAGCATGAAGGAACGGGCGTCACATCGAACGCCGGTGCCTTTCCGCCCAGCGGGTCTAGGACGCCAACATGATACTTGCGTGACAGGAGGCGCCTCCACCTTCTCCCACAAGATCCTATGAGGGCGTGGATGGCGGCGCGATGTTTCGCCAAGATTGGTTTTCCACCCACG
>NZ_JBVVQH010000029.1:0-88885 GCF_055811115.1 Mesorhizobium sp. WSM4832
AAACCCCGCAAACCCTAAAAAACGCCGCGCCCGTTTTTAACCCCCCCCCAACCACGCCGCGCCCGGCCCACCCCGGGGCGCGGGGCCGCCTGTTTAAGGTGACGCGAAAGAGGCGAGAGGCGTGGCTGAGCAGACTTCGACCGCGAATGCATGGCCGGCAGATCCGGCCGACCTGATCCCGCCCAGTCGCAAACGTCTCGGCTGGGGCCTGCTGGCTGTCGCAACGCTCGGTCTGCTGGCGATCATCTTCGTGCAGATCCTCTACAAGACCGAGATGTCCACGGTTGGTTTCTACACCTGGCGTCCGGTGGTCTACGCCTATATTTTATGGGGCGCAGCACTCGGCGCCTGGCAGGTCCTGACGCGCGGCGAGGACGGCCAGCGCGCGTTGTTTCTCTTGCCGGCGCTGCTCTTCACAATCGCCATGGTGATCTTCCCGACGCTGTTCGGCTTCTACATCGCGCTGACCGACTGGAACCTCAGCTCGTTCGCGGGCCGCAAGTTCAACGGCCTCGACAATTTCTGGCAGATGCTGGCCGACCCCTACTACCGCAACGCCCTGATCAACATGGTGCTCTACGTGCTTGCGGTGCTGGTCGAATATGTCATCGCCTTCGGCCTGGCGCTGTTGCTCAACGCGCAGATCCGGGCCCGCAAATTCTTCCGCGTCGTCTTCCTTCTGCCGCTGATGCTGTCACCCGTGGCGGTATCCTGGATGGTCGGCAAATCGCTGATGGAGTACCGGTTCGGCCCCGCCGCGACGCTGGCGCGACATCTCGGCTGGAACAATCCCGCCTTCTTCTCCGATCCGATCACAGCCCGCATCTCGATCATGATGCTCGATGCATGGACGTTCATCCCGTTCATGATGATCATGCTGCTTGCCGGCCTGCAGGCAATGTCGCGCGAAGTGCTGGAAGCCGCCCGCGTCGACGGCGCGACCGCATGGCAGACATTCTGGCAGGTCACCTTTCCGCTGATGCTGCCGGTGTCGGTGACGGCCGTGATCCTGCGCATCATCTTCAAGCTGAAGCTTGCCGACATCATCATCACGCTGACCTCCGGCGGCCCCGGCGGCGCCACCGATTCCGTCTCGAGCTTCATCTACCGCGAATACCGCGACCGCTCGAATGTCGGCTACGGTACCATGCTGGCCATGGCCTATCTGGTCATCATCGTCGTGTTCGTGACCTGGCTGTTGAAGTTCGCCAGTCGCTTCGTTCGCAACGTCAATTGAGCGGCCCCTCATGAGCATCCAGACCACCGACTACACCGTTTCCGAGATCCGCTCGCCGGCGGCCTTCATTACCAGCCGCGTCTTCATCTACGGCGCGCTGGTGTTCTGGGCTTTCGTCTGCCTGTTCCCGATCTACTGGACGATCACCACCTCCTTCAAATCGGCGGTTGACGTCACGCAAGGCCATCTCATCCCCTTCGTCGACTTTACGCCGGACTGGAAGGGCTGGCGCTCGCTTGGGCTGTCGCCGGATTCGATCTCCCAGACATCGACCGTCCGCGACGAGTTCCTCAAGCGCTTCATGAATTCCGTCATCACCTCGGTCGGCGCATCGGGCCTCGCCATCATCATCGGCAGCCTCGCCGCCTATGGCCTCGTTCGCTATCGCTACAAGTTCGCCTGGTTCAAGAACGAGGACATCTCCTTCTTCTTCCTGTCGCAGCTGATCCTGCCGCCGGTCGTGCTGGCACTCCCCTTCCTGGTGCTCTACCGCGAAGTGGCGCTGCTCGACACCCGGATCGGCCTTGTGCTCCTCTACACGCTGATGGTGCTGCCGATCGTCATCTGGATCATGCGCGACCAGTTCAATTCGATCCCGGTCGAACTCGAGGAGGCAGCCCTTGTCGACGGGCTGTCGATCTGGGGCGCCTTCTTCCGCATCGTCATGCCGATCGCGCTGCCCGGCATGGTCGCCGCCTTCATCCTGGCGATGGTGCTGTGCTGGAACGAGTATTTCTTCGCGGCGCTGCTGACCTCGACCGACGCCAAGACCATTCCCGTCATGGTGGCGAGCCAGACCGGTTCGCAAGGCATCAACTGGTGGTCGATGGCGGCCTTGGCCACCGCCGCAATCGCGCCGCTGGCCATCATCGGCATCGCGCTCGAGCGCTATCTGATCATGGGTATGACGGCCGGTTCGGTGAAATAGGGCGGCGCCTTTCCTTCTCCCCTTGCGGGCTCTTTTCCTTCTCCCCTTGCGGGAGAAGGTGGCCGAGCGAAGCTCGGTCGGATGAGGGGTGTTCCAGGGAACGCCAGCCTCTCACTCCGCTGGAACACCCCTCATCCGTCTCGACGCTGCGCGCCGATCCACCTTCTCCCACAAGGGGAGAAGGAAGGGTCGCGCCTACCGAACCAATATCTCCCTGAGGTGATCGAGGATCATGGCGACGCCGATCTTGCCGAGACCCGCCGAGGCTTCCGCTGCGCCTTTGGTGTACCAGCCGGTGTTGTCGGCGAAATGCTTCTCGTCCACCGCCTCAGGGCACAACGCCAGCATCAGCGAAGTCTCGCCGATGCCGGCGTGGTCGAACGGGTACGCGCCGTTCATCGTGGCCGGCATCAGCGGATGCACCTGTACCCAGTTGAAGACATTCTCGCCCTGGGCGTGGCCGGAATAGTAATCGGCCATGGTGTTCGAACCCCACCAGCCTTCGCCACGCTCCTTTTCGAGGAAGCGGAAGATCGCCTGCCGGCCGGCGCTCTTGAAGGCGAGATCGGTCGGCATGCCCGCCGCGAAATTCTCGGTCTGGTGGTGGACGATGGCGTGGATGTTGCGGAATCCGATGCGCAGCAGGCCGTAGAACAATTCCTCCGCGAAGGGCGAAAGCACCGGGCCGCCAACCTGCACCGAGCCGCTGCCTTCCGGTGCCGCTACCGCATAGCTTGCCGCGCCGTAGTAGAAGGGCGGCAGGATGACGATGTCCCTCTCCTTCTCGATCAGCTCCACCGTCTTGATCACCGCTAGCGTGTCCATGCCGACCGCCATGTGCTCACCATGATATTCGAGAACGCCGAGCGGCAGTACGACCGGCCAGTTCTCCTCGATCGCCTTGCGGATCTGGTGCGGCAGCATCAGCTCGTAGCGCATTGCCCTACTCCATATTGGTGTGCCTGGCGCGCATCGCTTCCGGCGTGGCATTGGTCAGGCGTTTAAGCTTTAGCACCATGATTTCGAACAAAAGAAACAGCGCGCCTTCGAACAGCGAGCCCATCGGCAGTACCGAGGTTCTTGCCGCGCCCTGGTCGCTGGCCATCGTCTGCGCCGGAATGAGCAGCGTGAAATCGGCGAGCTTTGCGGCGCTGCTTGCCGGTTCGGCCGTCAAAAGCAACACCTTCGCGCCGGCCTCGCGGGCAACCCGCAAGGTCAGCACG
This sequence comes from Mesorhizobium sp. WSM4832, assembly GCF_055811115.1. Classification (NCBI taxonomy): domain Bacteria; kingdom Pseudomonadati; phylum Pseudomonadota; class Alphaproteobacteria; order Hyphomicrobiales; family Phyllobacteriaceae; genus Mesorhizobium; species Mesorhizobium sp. WSM4832. Next base: position 3,389 of record NZ_JBVVQH010000029.1, read on the forward strand.
GTGGTGGTTTCGCCCGGCCCTGAACTCGCCAGGAAGACATCTCCCTGCCCGAGCGGCGGCGTGGTCATGTCGCCGACGACCGAGACCGGCAGGCCGAGATGGTAGAGCCGCATGGCAAAGCCCTTCAGCTGCAGCGCCTCGCGGCCGCAGCCATAGACGGCGATCTTGCCTGCGCCGGCAAGCATCTCGCAAGCGGCGTCGATCCGAGCCTCATCCGTGCGCGCCAGCACCGCGCCGAGCTCGTCCAGCGCTGTCGCGAACATCCCGGATCCCGCTTTGGTCATGACGGCTCACCCTGTCTGCCGATGGATCGCCAGGCTCTATGGATTTGGCGGCTCGCCGCCCGCGAAAGGCTTGTTTTTGTTCATGCTACCACCGCGAAAATCGCTGTCCAACGAGCCTCGGCACTTTTGCTGGGCCACGAGCGTGATAGTGTCATGTCAGACAAATCACTCCGGGACATCGTCAGACATGAAGACACGGCATTTCGACCGCATCGGCAATGGCGGCATCACCTTCACCGAGCTCGGTTTCGGCACCGCGCCGCTCGGCAACCTCTACCGCGCCGTCTCCGACCGGGATGCCAATGCCACCTTGGAGGCGGCATGGACGGCCGGTTGCCGCTATTACGATACCGCACCGCTCTACGGCCTCGGCCTGTCGGAAACCCGCCTCAACCCTTTCCTGCGCGGCAGGAAGCGCGACGACTATGTGCTATCGAGCAAGGTCGGCCGCATCATGCGCGTCGCCCCGCCTGACCAGCGCACCGGCATCGGCAAGTTCTTCGACACGCCGTCGCGCCGGGAAGTCTACGACTACAGCTATGACGGCGTCATGCGCTCCTTCGAGGCCTCACTGGAGCGGCTCGGCGTCGACCGCATCGACATCCTCTTCGTCCACGACGTCGACATCTTCACTCATGGCAGCAAGGAAGCCTCGGATGCCCGCATCGAGGAGTTCATGTCGTCCGGCTATTACGGCCTGCTGGCGCTGCGCGACCAGGGCGTGATCAGGGCCTTCGGCGGCGGCATCAACGAGTGGCAGGTCGCCCAGACGCTCGCCGAGCGTGGCGACTTCGACCTTTTCCTGCTCGCCGGACGTTATACGCTGCTCGAGCAGGAAGCGCTTCAATCCTTCCTGCCGCTCTGCCAAAAGCGCGGCATCGGCATCGTGCTGGGCGGTCCCTACAATTCCGGCGTGCTTGCGACCGGACCGAAGCCCGGCGCCTTCTACAATTACAGCGAAGCGCCGAAGGAGGTCCTCGATCGCGTGGCGCGCATCGAGGCCGTCTGCAAGCGCCATGGCGTACGTCTGATCGAGGCGGCGCTGCAGTTCCCGCTGCAGCATCCATCGGTGATGTCGGTGATCCCCGGCGGCCAGCGGCCGGCCGAGGTCGAAAGCAACCGTGCGCTGCTCGACACCAAGATACCGGCGGCGTTGTGGGCGGATTTGAAACAGGAAGGCCTGATGCGCGCCGACGCGCCGACGGCCTGAGCCGCCTGCTATCCACTGCAAAAAAGAAAAGCCGGGCAAGCCCGGCTTTTCTGCTCTTAAAGAAAAAAGGTCTTAGTTGACCGCGTCCTTGAGGCCCTTGCCGGCCGAGAACTTCGGCACGGTGCGTGCCGGAATCTTCACTTCCGCGCCGGTCTGCGGGTTGCGGCCGGTCGAAGCAGCGCGTTTTGACACGGTGAAATTTCCGAAGCCGACAAGCCGGACATCGCCGCCCTTCTTCAGTTCGCCAGTGATCACGGAGAACACCGCATCGACGGCGGACTGCGCATCAGCCTTCGAAATGCTTGCGGAGTCGGCGACGGCGGACACCAGTTCGTTCTTGTTCATAAAAATTCCCTTCCATGAGAAAACCGGAACCTACGACTCATCCGGCAGGAAACGGACTTTAGAAAGAAGCGTTGCGGAACCCAAGCCGAAAACCGCGGAATTCCGGGCTTTTTTCCATTTTTTCGTGGCTTTTTCACATGAAAAAGCCGGGCTGAAGGCCCGGCTCTCTCTTTGTGCGCTGCAATGTTAGCAAGTGCTAATGAGCAAGCGACTTTCCGGCATCGTCGCTGGTGTCGACTGGAGCCGGCACATTGACCGGCTCGACCCACTCGATCGGCTCCGGCATCCTGGTGAGCGCGTGCGCAAGCACCTCGCCGACCCGCGAGACCGGGACGATCTCCATGCCGTTCTTCACATTGTCCGGAATCTCCGCCAGATCCTTGACGTTCTCTTCCGGGATCAGCACCTTCTTGATGCCGCCGCGCAATGCCGCGAGCAGCTTCTCCTTCAGGCCGCCGATCGGCAAGATGCGGCCGCGAAGCGTTATCTCGCCGGTCATCGCCACATCGGCCTTGACCGGGATACCCGTCAGCACCGACACGATGGCCGTTGCCATGGCAGCACCGGCAGACGGGCCATCCTTCGGAGTGGCACCTTCCGGCAAGTGCACGTGGATGTCGCGCTTGTCGAACAGCGGCGGCTCGATGCCGAAGTCGATGGCACGCGAGCGGACATAGGACGCCGCCGCCGAGATCGATTCCTTCATCACGTCGCGCAGATTGCCGGTCACCGTCATGCGGCCCTTGCCGGGCATCATGACGCCTTCGACCGTCAGCAGCTCGCCGCCGACTTCCGTCCAGGCAAGACCCGTGACCACGCCGACCTGATCGTCAGCCTCGATCTGGCCGAAGCGGAAGCGCGGCACACCGAGATAATCGGCGAGGTTGTCCGCCGTGATCTTCACCGTCTTCTTCTTCGTCCGCAGGATCTCGGTCACCGCCTTGCGGCCGAGCTTCATCAGCTCGCGCTCCAGGCTGCGCACACCGGCTTCCCGCGTGTAGGTCTGGATGATGCCGCGGATCGCGTCCTCGCCAACCGAGAATTCGTTCGGCTGCAGGGCGTGGTCGCGGACCACCTTGGGCATAAGGTGCCGCTTGGCGATCTCGATCTTCTCATCCTCGGTGTAGCCGGCGATACGGATGATCTCCATGCGGTCCATCAACGGCGCAGGGATATTCAGCGTGTTCGCCGTCGTCACGAACATCACGCTCGACAGGTCGTATTCGACCTCGAGGTAATGGTCCATGAACGTCGAGTTCTGCTCCGGATCGAGCACCTCGAGCAGGGCCGATGACGGATCGCCGCGGAAGTCCTGACCCATCTTGTCGATCTCGTCGAGCAGGAAGAGCGGGTTGGACTTCTTGGCCTTCTTCATCGACTGGATGACCTTGCCGGGCATCGAGCCGATATAAGTCCGCCTGTGACCGCGGATCTCGGCCTCGTCACGCACGCCGCCGAGCGCCATACGGATGAACTCGCGCCCAGTGGCCTTGGCGATCGACTTGCCGAGCGAGGTCTTGCCGACGCCGGGCGGTCCGACGAGGCACAGGATCGGCCCCTTCAGCTTCTTCTGGCGGCTCTGCACGGCGAGATACTCGACGATGCGCTCCTTGACCTTGTCGAGGCCGAAATGGTCGGTGTCGAGCACGTTCTGGGCAAAGGCCAGGTCCTGCTTGACCTTGGAGTTCTTGCCCCACGGGATCGACAGCAGCCAGTCGAGATAGTTGCGCACCACCGTCGATTCAGCCGACATCGGCGACATCGAACGCAGCTTCTTCAACTCGGCTTCCGCCTTCTCGCGGGCCTCCTTGGAGAGCTTGGTCTTCTTGATGCGCGCCTCGATCTCGGCGGCCTCGTCGCGGCCGTCCTCGCCCTCGCCGAGCTCCTTCTGGATCGCCTTCATCTGCTCGTTGAGGTAGTATTCGCGCTGCGTCTTCTCCATCTGGCGCTTAACGCGCGAACGGATGCGCTTTTCCACCTGGAGCACGGAGATTTCGGCTTCCATGAAGCCCATCGCCTTCTCCAGACGCTCCTTGACGGAAAGCGTGGCGAGCATCTCCTGCTTCTCGGGGATCTTGATGGCGAGATGCGAGGCAACCGTATCGGCGAGCTTGGAATAGTCGTCGATCTGGCTGGCGGCACCTACCACTTCGGGCGAGATCTTCTTGTTCAGCTTGACGTAATTCTCGAAGTCGGTGACGACCGAGCGGGCAAGCGCCTCGATCTCGACCTCTTCCTCTTCCGGCTCGGCGAGCGCCGTGGCGCGGGCTTCATGGAAATCGGCGCGATCGGTGAACGAGACGATCTTGGCGCGCGAGGCGCCCTCGACCAGCACCTTCACGGTGCCGTCGGGAAGCTTCAAAAGCTGCAGCACATTGGCGAGCGTGCCGATGTCGAAAATCGCATCGGGCTCAGGATCGTCGTCGGCTGCATTCATCTGGGTGGCAAGCAGGATCTGCTTTTCCTGACCCATAACCTCTTCCAGCGCCTTGATCGACTTTTCACGGCCCACGAAGAGCGGAACGATCATATGCGGGAACACGACGATATCGCGCAATGGGAGGACTGCGAAAACGCCGTCGCCGGAAGCCTTGGATATCTTGGCCATTGTCCAACCTTTCATGTCGCGGCCGCTTATTTAGCCAACCGCGAATCTTATATTAACGACCGAGCGTCGTTCCGCCTACCACCGTTTGTGACGGGAATTTAACAGCACAGAATTTGGCGCTTCGGCCTTCTGTTGTTAGGTGGATGTGGCCGGGGCAAAGATCAAGAGCTAACACGGTTGCTCGATCCCTTCGATTGCATAACCCACGCCCTCTCACAGCAAAACGGCGCCACGCAGGCGCCGTTCCATGAAAATTGTGGGGTCAATGCCATTTCAGGCGCTGACATTGCCCTTCTTTTCCTTCTGCTCGGAATAGATATAGAGCGGCCGGGCGTTGCCGGACACCACCTCTTCCGAAATCACCACTTCGCGCACGCCTTCCAGCGCCGGAAGCTCGAACATGGTGTCGAGCAGGATCGCTTCCATGATCGAGCGCAGGCCGCGCGCGCCGGTCTTGCGATCTATGGCGCGCTTGGCGATCGCCGACAGTGCGTTCTCGTGGAACGTCAGGTCGACATTCTCCATCTCGAACAGCCGCTGATACTGCTTGACCAGCGCGTTCTTCGGCTCGGTCAGGATCTGGATGAGCGCCGGCTCGTCGAGGTCTTCCAGCGTCGCCAGGACCGGCAGACGACCGACGAATTCCGGGATCAGGCCGAATTTCAACAGATCCTCGGGCTCGACCTGGCGGAACAGGTCGCCGGTGCGGCGATCCTCGGGCGAAGCCACGATCGCGCCGAAGCCGATCGAGGTCTTGCGGCCGCGATCCGAGATGATCTTGTCGAGGCCCGCGAAGGCGCCGCCGCAGATGAACAGGATGTTGGCGGTGTCGACCTGCAGGAATTCCTGCTGCGGATGCTTGCGGCCGCCCTGCGGCGGCACGGAGGCGACCGTGCCTTCCATGATCTTGAGCAGCGCCTGCTGCACGCCCTCGCCCGACACGTCGCGGGTTATCGAGGGATTGTCCGACTTGCGCGAGATCTTGTCGATTTCGTCGATATAGACGATGCCGCGCTGGGCGCGCTCGACATTGTAGTCGGCCGACTGCAGCAGCTTCAGGATGATGTTCTCGACGTCCTCGCCGACATAACCGGCCTCGGTCAGCGTCGTGGCATCGGCCATGGTGAACGGCACGTCGATGATGCGGGCGAGCGTCTGCGCCAGCAGCGTCTTGCCGCAACCGGTCGGGCCGATCAGAAGGATGTTCGACTTCGCCAGCTCGACGTCGTTGTTCTTGCCGGCATGCGCGAGGCGCTTGTAGTGGTTGTGGACGGCGACCGACAGCACGCGCTTGGCGTAAGGCTGGCCGATGACATAGTCGTCGAGGACCTTGAGTATCTCCTGCGGGGTCGGCACGCCCTCGCGCGACTTCACCATCGAGGTCTTGTTCTCCTCGCGGATGATGTCCATGCACAGCTCGACGCATTCGTCGCAGATGAAGACGGTCGGGCCGGCAATCAGCTTGCGGACTTCGTGCTGGCTCTTGCCGCAAAACGAGCAGTAAAGCGTGTTCTTTGAATCACCGCTATTATTGCCGACCTTGCTCATTTTTCTGTCCTTTCACCAACGCCCGCCGGTGGTCTGGCTCGAGTGACGTCTCACCAATCTATCGCGGGAATCCGCCACCGCCAGTGTCCCGGCTCACACAGCGCATTCCGTACGAAACACGAAATCAGAAACGCGGCAATGATTCTCAGCAACCCCACGCAAAGCTAAGCCGTCGAAAATCAACATAGCCTTAACGTAGGCAATCCCAACGCCTGAGGGAACAGCCAAATGTGGCCGAAATGCCGCAAGACACGCCAAAAGCGCGTTATGCCGCCATTTGCCGTCGACCGCCAGGCCTAGGCGGCCGCTGTCTCGACGGGATCTCGGCTGGAGATGACCTTGTCGATCAGGCCGAAATCCTTGGCTTCGTCCGCGGTCATGAAATGGTCGCGGTCGAGCGTCTTCTCGATCTCGTCATAGCTCTTGCCGGTGTGCTTGACATAGACCTCGTTCAAGCGGCGCTTCAGCTTGATGATGTCCTGCGCATGACGTTCGATGTCCGAAGCCTGTCCCTGGAAGCCGCCCGAAGGCTGGTGGACCATGATGCGGGCGTTCGGCGTGGCAAAACGCATATCCTTGTGGCCGGCCGTCAGAAGCAGAGAACCCATCGAGGCGGCCTGGCCGATGCAGAGCGTCGACACGGCCGGCTTGATGAACTGCATGGTGTCGTAGATCGCCATGCCCGAGGTGACGACGCCGCCCGGCGAATTGATATAGAGGTTGATTTCCTTCTTGGGGTTCTCCGCCTCGAGGAACAAAAGCTGTGCACAAACCAGCGTCGCCATCCCGTCCTCGACCGGGCCGGTGATGAAGATGATGCGTTCCTTCAAGAGACGCGAGAAGATGTCATAGGCACGCTCGCCTCGATTGGTCTGCTCGACCACCATCGGAACGAGGTTCATGTAGGTTTCAACGGGGTTCTTCATGGACTACCCTTGTGGAGATGGATTCCGGCACCGTTATATATCAGCAATCGCGCGGAATCGTTCTGGATCGGTTACGACCTAAATAGGATGCCGGCTCACCCTAGCGCAAGGCCGCCTCTCCTAGCCATCTGGTTAACTCGAATCAAGCGCCGCGACCCCGTGAAGCACGGGCGACTTGAATCCGCGACACGGTCTCGCTGCCGGTTGGCCGACCGAAGCCATCCGCAAGGTAGCAATTCCTTAACCGCGCCGCTTAACGAAAAGCCTTGAAATCGCTGTCCGCCCCCGGACCTTCCGCTACAGTCCTGCGTTGTGAAGGCGTCCTTTTTCAACGGGGGAATGTCATGATCCGCAAAAGCTCCGCATCGCTGGCGGCTGTCGCCATGCTTGCCGCCGTCTCTGAAACCGCCGCCGGCGGCCGCGCGCTCGAATGCTATGAGCCGATCCACAGGCCGACGCTCTACGACACCGTCTATGAGGATGTGATGGTGAGCCCCGGCGGACAGGTGGTCGATTACGACGCGCCGATCTACGGCACCTACCAAGGCGTGGAGCAGATCGCGCCGCCGCGCGTCACCTATGAGACCGTCCCGGCGGTCACACGCACGATCTACCACACGATCAAGGTCGACGACGGCGGCTATGCCTGGGAATGGCGCGTCATCCATGGCCGCAAGGTGCTGTGCAAGATATGGCGCAAGGCCCGCTATGCGCGCGTCGCGGAAACGGTCGTTGTCCAGCCGGAGCGTGTCCGGCGCGTGGTTCTGCCGGCGGAATATGAAGGCGTTGCCCACGAAGTGCTGGTGCGGCCGCAGCAGGTACGCATCCGGGAAATTCCGCCCTCATACGCGACAGTGGCGCGCCGGGTCGTGATACGGGAGGGTTCGACAAGCTGGCGACGGGTGCATATCCCGCGTCATTGCCAGGAGTAGAGCAATTCCAGGTGCGAAACGGTTAAGCTCGGCGCCCTCGCCTTAGCCTTCTGTCCGTAATCGCGTCCAACAAAGCCCGGGCCGAATTTCGTCCGGAGGTCGTGGCCGGCGCCGCGCGCGCCGGCCGGATGTGTTGCCGGCTTAGGCCAGATCGATGTCGAGAATGGCCATCGAGAAATTATAGTCGCCGTCGTCCTCGTCCTTGAAGACGATGCCGAGGAACTCGTCGCCGACGTAGACCTCGGCAGAGTCTTCCTTGCGCGGACGCGCCTTGACCTGCAGCTTGGGATTCTGGAAGACGCGTTTGAAATAAGCGTCCAGCTTTCTGATTTCATCAGGCTTCAAAAGTCTTCTCCGAAAATTCGGCCTTATTCGTTGGCGCGCTTCTGACACGCCAACAATGGCCATGTAAAGGCAAGCCGGCACAATTGCCTAGGACAAGCCGACCGGAACCGGGCGGCCGGATTTCGGCTGTCTTCGACGGCGGCGGAGATCAGATGTCGAAGCTGACCACGTGATCCATGCTCTGGGACGGCAGGAGCTGGTCCATCTGCCGCGAAGGCTGGTCGCAACCAGTTTCACCGACGACCCGCGCGGGCACGCCGGCGACCGTCTTGTTATGCGGTACCGGCGACAGCACCACCGAGCCGGCCGCGATCTTCGAGCAATGGCCGATCTCGATATTGCCGAGGATCTTGGCGCCGGCGCCGATCAGCACGCCGCGGCGGATCTTCGGATGACGGTCGCCATTGGCCTTGCCCGTGCCGCCGAGCGTCACCCCATGCAGGATCGACACGTCATCCTCGATGACGGCCGTCTGGCCGACGACCAAGCCTGTCGCGTGGTCGAGGAAGATGCCCTTGCCGATGCGGGCGGCCGGATTGATGTCGGTCTGGAACACCGAGGAGGAGCGGCTCTGCAGATAGAGCGCGAAGTCCCTGCGGCCGTGGTTCCACAACCAGTGCGCCAGCCGGTGCGTCTGGATGGCGTGAAAACCCTTAAAATAGAGAACCGGCATGATGAATCGGTCGCAGGCCGGGTCGCGATCGTAATAGGCCTGGATGTCGACGCGAACCGTCGTGCTCCATTCCGGGTCGTCGTCCAGCATCGCCTTGAAGGTCTGGCGGATGAGGTCGGAACCGATATCCTGATGCGCAAGGCGCTCGGCAAGGCGGTGGATCACCGCCTCTTCCAGGTTCTCCTGGTTGAGGATGGTGGAATAGAGGAAGGCTGCAAGCAGCGGATCGCGGTTCACCGCCTCCATCGCTTCGTCCCGGATCGACCGCCAGATCGGATCGACCGGCTGCACTATGCTGGGGCGGGCAATCGTAATGCTGTTCATCGACGCTCTCCGGCCTTACTCATTCTCCGGCGGCACATATAGGCCAGATCATAGCACGGTTGAACTCAATTTTCCTTATTCCTTTGTCAAATGGACCTGGTTCACGCAAATTCAAGCGACGATGGAAAACGAACCCTTGATCGACGAAGCGCTGAAAAGCGAGCTTGCCGACCTCTATCAGGTCACGGATCGCCATTATCACAACCTGACCCATATCGATGCGATGTTGGCTTTGGCGGCCGAATACCGGCACCTTCTTCACGACCCCGAGGCCGTCGAAGCGGCGATCTGGTTCCACGACGTCGTCTATGACAGCCGGGCCAAGGATAATGAGGCAAGGAGCGCCGCGTTGGCCGGGAAAAGGCTCGCCGGGCGCGCCGATCCCGATCGCCTTGCCCGGATCATGGCGATGATCAACGCCACGGCCACGCACCAGTTGCCACCATTCGAAGACGAGAACGCCGCCGGTGACGCCGCCCTTTTCCTCGACATGGACCTGGCGATCCTTGGCGCCGAGCCGGATGCATTCGACGCGTATGAGAGAGCGGTCCGGCTCGAATATGGCTGGGTCGAGGAACCGATGTGGCGCGCCGGACGGGCGGCGGTTCTGAAAAGCTTCCTGGCCCGGCCGCACATTTTCCACACCGAACCGTTCCGCCGGCGGTCCGAGGCGCGAGCCAGGGAAAATCTGGCCCGGTCGCTGCAAGCCCTGCAGGATCAGCCTCGATAGACCCACACTCCTGTCGGAGGTGCCCCTATGCCTGAATTCCAAGTCCTGCGATCGCCATGGTCGCCAGCCGAACCGCCACCCTGAGATGACCGACACCATGGAAAACAACTTCTTCCAGCCCGTCGATGCCGCACAGGTGCCGCGATTTGCCGGGCTTTCCACCTTCATGCGGCTGCCGGCCGTGCCGACAGCGAAGGGGCTCGACATCGCCCTTGTCGGGATTCCATGGGATGGCGGCACGACCAACCGGGCCGGCGCCCGCCATGGGCCGCGCGAAATCAGGAACCAGTCGAGCCTGATGCGCCGCGTCCACCACGTGTCGGGAACCGAACCGTTCAGCATCGCCAACGTCGCCGATGTCGGCGACGTGTCGGTCAATCCCATCAACCTGCTCGACGGGCTGAAGCGGATCGAGGACGGCATTGCGGCGATCGTCGCCGAGGGCGCTCTGCCCCTGGCCGCCGGCGGCGACCACCTGACGACGCTGCCGGTGCTTCGCGCCGTGGCCCGCAAGGCGCCGGTCGGCATGGTTCACTTCGACGCGCATTCCGATACGAACGATCGCTACTTCGGCGACAATCCCTATACGCACGGTACGCCGTTCCGGCGCGCGATCGAGGAAGGGCTGCTCGACCCGAAGCGGGTGATCCAGATCGGGATCAGAGGTTCGATCTATGAGCCAGGCGAACACGATTGGGCAACCGCCCAGGGCGTGCGCATCATCTATATGGAAGAGTTCGTCAGCCGCGGCGCCGCGTCCGTCATGCAGGAGGCGCGCGATCTGGTCGGCGACAGTCCCACCTATGTGACCTTCGACATCGATTGCATCGATCCGTCCATGGCGCCAGGCACCGGCACGCCGGAGATCGGCGGCTTCACGACACGCGAGGCGCAGGAGTTGGTTCGATTGCTTGACGGATTGAATTTCGCCGGCGCCGACGTCGTCGAGGTTGCGCCTCCCTTCGATCTTGCCGGCATGACGGCGCTGGCGGGCGCGACGATGATGTTCGAGCTGCTATGCGTCATGGCGAGATCCCTGGCCGACAGAAGGACACGCGGCTAGGTCGAAGCGGCTTCCGCCTGGAATTGCGCCTAATCCGGAAAGGTCTCGATTCTCCTGGTGTAGGCCCTGAATCCGGCGCGGCCGTAAACCGATTGGGCCGCCGGATGGTCATAGGTGTCGGTGTGAAGCCAAAGCCTTTCCGGCCGATGCGACCAAGCGGCGCGCAACGCCCGGTCGAGCAGGAACGGCCCCAGTCGCCTCCCCTGAAAAGCCGGAACCAGTCCGAAATGAACGAGCTCGACAGCCGCCTGTCCGACCTCGTTGAACTCGCAGAAGCCCGCGGCCTCGCCATAGACGCGCAGCACGTGGATATGCGTCGAGGTGCTGGCCAGCACCGTTTCGAGTTCGGACTCGGGCAAGCGCAGACGCTGATCCCATTGCACCGGTCCGCCGACCGCGCGGTAGAGATCGAGATAGTCGGAAAGCCTTTCGCGCGCCACGATGGCGCCAGGCAAAGGCGGCGCAAGCGGCGCGCCCTGTGGCGGCGCGAGCATCTCCATGTAGGTGACGAGAAGATCGACCATTGTCAGCCGAACAGCGCCGCGCGCTCAGAGCGGGTTTTCGGCGTAGAACTCGAGCACGCGCTGCTTGAAGCTCTTGTCACCGACAGCGAGCATATGGTCGCGGCCCTCGATATGGAACGCGCTTGCATTCGGCATCAGGGCCGCAAGCTCGTCCGGCGAGCCGCCGATGTCGTCCTTGGTGCCGACCGCGATCAGCGTCGGCTGGGCGATGCGCGCCACGTCGTCCTCGCTCATGGATGCGCGCGATCCTACGATGCAGACGGCGAGCGCCCGGCGGTCGCTGCGCGTCTGGTCGGCGAAGGCGCGAAACGAACGGCCGCGCGGGTGGCCGATTGTACCGGGATCCTCTGCCAGAAGCGCATCGGCGATCGGATCCCAATCGCCGACGCCGTCAACAAGGCCGATGCCGAGGCCGCCGAGCACCAGCGTCGCCACCTTGTCCGGATCGGAGAGCGCCAGGAAAGCCGAGACGCGCGCGCCCATCGAATAGCCCATGACATGGGCGCGTTCGATGCCGAGGTGATCGAGCAGCGCGGCAGCGTCCGAAGCCATCTTTTCCGGCGTGTAATCGGCCTCATCATAACTCTTCGATGACGCCCCGTGGCCGCGATGGTCGAAGGCGATCGCCCGGTAGCCGGCGTCGTTCAGCGTCTTGAACCAGCCCGGCGAGACCCAGTTGACATAATGGCTGGAGGCAAAGCCGTGGATCATCAGCACGGGGTCGCCCTGCCCGGAGGCCGGCTGGCGATCGAGATAGGCAAGCTCGAAACCGTCATGCGAAAAGAATTGCATTGGCAGAAACTGCTTTTCAGTTGGAACCGGTGCCCGTGCCGATGGCCGGATGGCGCAAGAGATCGCCTTCCTTGATGCCGTCCTTGGCGGCCGTGCCTGACTTCAGTTCAAGCACGAAGCGCACGGGCTGTCCTGGTGAGATGATGGCTTCGGATTCCGGCTCGCCACGCTTGATGGCTTTGATGCGGCCGTCCTGGCCGACAAAGACCAGGTCGAGCGCCATCGGCGTGTTCTTCATCCAGAAATCCACCTCGCCGGTTCTTTCGAAGACGAACAACATGCCGTGATCGTCGGCCATGTCCTCGCGGAACATCAGTCCCGCCTCGCGTTCGGCGGAGGTATCGGCGATCTCGATGGAGAAGGAACGGTCGCCCGAACCGGTCGACACGACAAGCGGCGTCCGATCGGTGGGCAGCAGCATCGCATCCGCCAGGCCCGGCTTCAGGCCGCTGAAAAAGGCACAGAAAACGATCGCTGCGCAGAGCGCGCCTGCAGTCAGCCAATTGCGGTAAGCCATGTGACACCTCGTACAGATCCTCGTCCTAGACCATGATCCAGACAAGTGGAACTGGTTTTCGGACAAGTTCGGTCCTGGCGGCAAAGGCCATCCGGATTGATTTCGGAAAGCCTAATGCGAGACCGACAAGGTGCCCATATCGGGGTGGATTTCGGCAGCCATAAGGCCTTTGTCGCCGCGTCCGAAGCGGACAAGCACGACCTGGCCCGGCCTGAGCTCGGTTATGCCGTAGCGCCGCAGCGTCTCCATGTGGACGAAGATATCTTCGGTCCCCTCGCCTCTCGTCAGGAAGCCGAAACCCTTGGTGCGGTTGAACCACTTGACCAGGGCCCGCTCGAGGCCGCTCTCCGGGTTGACGGTGACATGGGTACGCTGTTCCTGCTCTGCCGGGTGGACCGCCGTCGAGACATCCATGGAGAGGACCCGGAACGCCTGCAGCCCCCGCTCGCCCTGCTTCACCAGGCAGACGACCCGCGCACCTTCGAGCGCCGTCTGGAAGCCGTCCTTTCGAAGACAGGTTACGTGGAGGAGGATGTCACCGGAGACGCCGTCGTCCGGAAGAATGAAGCCGTAGCCCTTGGCCACGTCGAACCATTTGATCGCGCCCGCGATTTCGACAAGCCCGGCGGAGTCGCCGCCATTGTCTCGCTGCAAGGCGTCGTCAAGGCTTTCGTCCCGCCTCGTGAAAGAGGCTTTTTCCCCCATAAGAATGCCCCCTTTTTCCAACTGAACCGCAACTGATTCTTGCCAAGAGATTAACACTGCGGCTTCCGGGGTGTGCAAGGGCTGACGTGCCTTTTTTCACCGTTCAGCACTGGAAAGACTGAAATGTTGTTTGCCGGCGCTTCTGGAAGCCGAAATGGCGAGGCCTGAATCGACCGCGCCGCCTCTATTGTCGGACGATTGCCCTTTCGCCGGGTGGCACTTATGGTGCCCGACAACCCCAACACTCCGAGGAAACGCCATGCGCTATCTGCATACAATGGTCCGCGTCGCCGATATCGACCAGTCGCTCGATTTCTACTGCAACAAGCTCGGCCTGAAGGAAGTGCGCCGTTACGAAAACGAGCAGGGCCGCTACACGCTGATCTTCCTCGCCGCGCCGGAAGACGAGCAGCGCGGCATCAGCGAGAAGGCGCCGCTGGTCGAGCTGACCTACAATTGGGACCCGGAAGACTACAAGGGCGGCCGCAATTTCGGCCACCTCGCTTACGAGGTCGACGACATCTACGCCACCTGCCGGAAGCTGATGGACAGCGGCGTGACCATCAATCGTCCGCCGCGCGACGGCAACATGGCCTTCGTCCGCTCGCCGGATGGCATCTCGATCGAGCTCCTGCAGAAAGGTCCCGCCAAGGCCAAAGCCGAGCCGTGGGCCTCCATGCCGAACACCGGTGTCTGGTAAAGGCGGCGACCCCGCGCCGATTTGGCCAGCCGCCGCTGGCGTTTCGCCAGGCCCTGCCTATCTATCAGCCATTGGCGCCAGCCTCATCCAGGCTGGCTTCATCCGCCAGGAGAATTTCATGCTGACCAGCCGCGCCGATGTCGCCACCGAACATGCCAGCCGCTGTTTGCAGCAACTCTGCAAGCATTGGTCGCACAAATTCCCGGTCGAGTTCGATCCGCAGCATGGCGCCATCCAGCTCACGATCGGCCGCACCTTGATGGACGCCGACGATCACGCGCTGCATATCGCTTTGGCCGCAGCCGACGAAGCGTCGCTGGTGCGGCTGGAGACAGTGGTCGCCGACCATATCAAGCGCTTCGCCTTCCGCGAGGAATTGAGCTTCGACTGGCAGAAGGCCGCTTAAGTCACAGCAATTCCAGGAAAAGTGCCTCGCGGTTTTCCGTCCGGAATTGCGTAGAATGAACAATCAGCTGCCGGCTTTGCCGACCATTTCGAATAACGCCAGCACGCTGCGCCAGTTGCGCGCCGTGCCCGGCAACTTCAATGTGCGCGGGATCAGATTGGCGAACACCGATTTGCCGAGCCCGTCCGGCGCGTGCAGGTAAAGCACGTCGCCCTTGATCTCGAAGCTCTCAGGGCCGGTGCATTTGTCCGCCAGACGCTTCGTCTCCTCCTCCGTCGGCTCGCGCTCCAGGGCGTAGGCATGCAGCTTGGTCGGTTCGCCGGCGACCTCGGGATAGGGATTGTCCTTCACCAACCGCTCGAACCAACCAGCATCGCGCACCATGATGCGCGAATTGAAGCCCCACTTCTTCTCGAAGGCCGCTTCGAGCTGCTTCGTCAGCGACGCTGCATCGCCCTTCTTCGCCCGGAACACGACGTTGCCGCTCTGCACATAGGTCACGACGCCGGTGAATCCTAAATCCTCGAAGAACGACCTCAGCTCCGCCATCTTGACGATGCGGTTGCCGCCGACATTGATGCCGGAAAACAGCGCGACGAAGACCATGCCTTTGCTCATATGATGAACCCCGCCAACGTCTCGTTGTCGGTGATGTCCTGATACTGAACGCCCTCGGCGTCGAAATTGGCCTTCAGCAGGTCGAAATTGCGCCGTTCCTTTGTCTCGATGCCGATCAGCACCGAACCGAAATTGCGCGCGGACTTTTTCAGGTACTCGAAGCGGGCGATGTCATCGTCGGGACCCAGCATCTCGAGGAAATCGCGCAGCGCGCCCGGCCGTTGCGGGAAGCGGATGATGAAATACTTTTTCAGCCCCTCGAAGCGCAACGCCCTTTCCTTCACGTCCGGCAGCCGCTCGAAGTCGAAATTGCCGCCGGAGACGACCGCCACAATCGTTTTGCCCCTGATCTCCTTGCGCGAAAAATCCTTGAGAGCGTCGATCGCCAGCGCGCCGGCCGGCTCCAGCACGACGCCCTCGACATTGAGCATCTCGATCATCGTGGCGCAGAGGCGGTTCTCCGGGACGAGCCGGACGGCATCGGCGGTGAAGTCCTTGAGATGGCGCAGCGGCTCCCGCCCGATCTCGGCCACCGCTGCACCGTCGACGAAATTGTCGACCTTGGAAAGCTTGACGCGCTTGCCACTGGCAAGGCTCTCGCGGAGGCTCGGCGCGCCCGCCGGCTCGCAGAACACGAAGCGCGGGTCGCGATGCTGGTCGGCGAAATAGTGGGTGACGCCGGCGGCGAGGCCGCCGCCGCCCACCGGCAGCATGACGATATCCGGCATGCGCCCGCCCGGCATCTGGGCCGCGATCTCATAGGCAACCGTCGCCTGGCCCTCGATGATGTCCTTGTGGTCGAACGGCGGCACCATGTGCGCGCCGGCGCTTTCGGTGAATTCGAAGGCGGCGCGGTAGCAATCGTCGAAAAAGTCGCCGACCAGCCTGATCTCGACGAAATCGCCGCCGAACAGCCGCGTCTTGTCGATCTTCTGCTGCGGCGTCGTCACCGGCATGAACACGACGCCCTTTTTGCCAAAATGGCGGCAGACGAAGGCAAAGCCCTGCGCGTGATTGCCGGCCGAGGCGCAGACGAACAACTCGGCATTGTTGCCGGCGGCGAGCGTCTTGCGGAAGAAATTGAAGGCGCCCCTGATCTTGTAGGATCGCACCGGCGTCAGGTCCTCGCGCTTCAGCAGCACCCGGGCGCCGGTCTTTTTCGACAGATAGTCGTTCTCCTGCAGCGGCGTTTCCGGAAAAATCCCGCGGATCGCCTCAGCGGCTGTGGCAACCCGGGCGGAGAAGCTGGTCACTACAAGTCCCTCATTTCGTTTGCGCCTCGAGGCCACGTCCATGCAGGCGCGGCTCCCTCGATGATCAGCCTTCCTGACGCCGTTTTGGCTTTCGCGCAACACTATGATGGCCATGGGAGCCGAGCCGAACCGATTTCCGCTGGACACGACTTACTTTGGCCGCACTTCGGCTGTCCGGGAGGGTTCGCGGAGGTGGATGGCCAATCGTGGCTGGAGTGGAAGTGTCGACGTGTATTTGAAGAAGATTCTGATCATTGCCCTATCCCTGCTGATGGCAGGCTGCGCGGGCCACCAGACGCAGGAAATCCTGGGCAGCGTCGTCGTGCCGACGCAGGCGACGGAGATCGCCGGCAATCATTCGATCTTCATCGCCACGACCCGCAAGCCGTCCGACGACCCCAACAAGGTGTTCGATGGCGAGCGCTCGGCGACGCTGAACTATGCCCGGGTCAACGTCACCATTCCGCCGGTCCACCAGACCGGCCAGATCGAGCGCCGCTCGCGCGGCAAGTCGAACGACCCGACCAAGTACTTCATGGCCTCCGAAATGGTCGGCTATGACACCCAGCCGAAATTCGCCAGCGCGCTCAACGCCGACATCGACGCCCGCGGCGGCCGCGTCATGGTCTTCGTCCACGGCTACAACACCGGCTTCGACGACGCCGTCTACCGGCTGACCCAGATCGTCCATGATTCCGGCTATCCGGGCACGCCGGTGCTGTTTTCCTGGGCCTCTGGCGCCAAGACCACCGACTATGTCTATGACAAGGAAAGTGCCGCCGCCGCCCGCGATCAGCTGGAAGTGACCCTGAGGATGCTGGCGCAGACCGGCGCGCGGCGCATCGACATCGTCGCCCATTCGATGGGAACCTGGGTGACGATGGAGACGCTGCGCCAGCTCGCCATCACCGGCGACCGCGATCTGAGCGGCAAGCTCGGCGACGTGGTGCTCGCCTCGCCCGACATCGATGTCGACGTCTTCAAGAGCCAGATGCGCCGCTACGGCAAGCCGGACAAGCCCTTCATCCTGCTCCTGTCGGACGACGACCGGGCGCTGCGGCTCTCCGGCCTGATCGCCGGCGCGCGGCCGCGCGTCGGCGACTACCGGGATGCCGCCGACCTCGCCTCCTATGGCGTCACGGTGGTCGACCTTTCCAAGGTAAAGGGCGGCGACCGCTTCAACCACACCAAATTCGCCGATAACCCCGAGTTGGTGAAGATGATCGGCCAGCGTCTGCGCGAGGACGATGGCTTTGCCAGCGATCGCGACGTGACCGACCGTATCGGCCAGCTGGCTACGCAGTAACCGTATCCGCGTGGTTTGCGCATCGCGCCGACTTTGAACTGGACCCGGCAGCTCTCAAGCCTTATCGGAATAGCTGAGAGGTTTGCCGCCCTTGGGGGATCCCGGGTGATCGTGCGTGCTAGAGCAATTCCAGGAAAAGTGCGCAGCGGTTTTCCGTCCGGAATTGCGTCAAAACGAAGAGATAGAGCGGCTCGCCGTTTCCGTGAAACGGTGAAACGCTCTAAGATCGTACTTGGCCTTGCGTTCGCGCTCGCCCTCAGCGGCTGCGCCGGCCAGGGCGCGCATGACCTTCTCAACCGCAAGGCGGTTTCGGCGCCTGCTTCCGACATCGCTGGCAGGCACGAGATCTTCGTCGCCACGACCCGTCAGCAGGCGACCAAGGACCCCCGCCAGGTGTTCGACGGCGACCGTTCGCTCACCACCCTTTATGCCCGCGTCGATGTCACCGTGCCGAAGATCCATCAGGTCGGCGCGATCGAGCGCGCCAAGGGCTCGGCCGACAGCAATCCGGCCAAGCAGTTCACGGCCACCGATGTCGTCCACTATGGCGACGCGCAGCAATTCGCCAAGGCGGTCGGCGCCGACATTTCCATGCGCGGCGACCGCGCGCTGGTGTTCGTGCACGGCTTCAACAACGGTTTCGACGATGGCATCTACCGGCTGACGCAGATCGCGCATGACACCAGATATCCGGGCACGCCGGTGCTGTTCTCATGGGCATCGAGCGCCAAGGCGACCGGCTACATCTACGACAAGGATAGCTCGACGGCTGCGCGCGACGACCTCGAGGCTACGCTCAGGATGCTTGCCAAGACACACGTCAAGAGCATCGACATCGTCGCCCATTCGATGGGTACCTGGCTGACGATGGAGGCGCTGCGCCAGCTTGCCATCACCGGCGACCGCGATCTCGACGGCAAGCTCGGCTATGTCATCCTCGCCTCGCCGGACATCGACGTCGATGTCTTCAAGAAGCAGATGATCCGCTACGGCAAGCCCGACAAGCCGTTCGCCATCCTGCTTTCGGGCGACGACCGGGCGCTGAAACTGTCGAGCTTCATTTCCGGCGACAAGCCGCGCGTCGGCGACTACGGCAACGCGGCCGATCTCGCCAATTATGGCGTGACGGTCGTCGACCTGACCCAGGCCAAGGGCGGCGACGGCGGCCTGAACCATGCCAAATTCGCCGACAACCCGATCCTGGTGCAATTGCTGGGCAACCGGCTGCGCGCGCCGGCCGGCCTTGCTTCGGATGAGCCCGATGCGACGCAGCTCGGCAATATCGGCCAGGGCCTCGGCAAGGCGGTCGGCTCGGTCGCCGAGATCGTCATCACCACGCCGTTCAAGGTGCTGACCATCGCCACCGGCGGATAGCTGGCGCTCAGATGAAAAGATCGACCTTCTGGAACGTCGTCACGTCGACCAGGCCGACATCGGAAATCCGCAACTCCGGAATGACCACCAGCGCCAGCAGCGAGTGCTGCATATAGGCGTTGTTGAGCGAACAGCCGACCTTGCGCATCGCCTCGGTCAGTTGCTCGGCCTTGGCCGCCACGATCTCGGCGCGTTCGTCCGACATCAGCCCGGCGATCGGCATCTCGACCAGCGCCAGTTCCTTGCCCCTGGAATAGAGCACGACGCCGCCGCCCACCTCGCCCAGCCGGTTGACGGCCAAAGCCATGTCTTCCTTGTTGGTGCCGACGACGATGATGTGGTGCGCGTCATGCGCCACGCTTGAGGCCATCGCGCAGTCTTTCACATAGCCGAAGCCGGAGACGAAGGCGTTGGTGACGCCGCCCGTGCCGCGATGCCGCTCGACCAGGGCGATCTGGCAGATGTCGTTGCGCCGGTCCATGGCGACCAACCCGTCCTCGACGGCCAGGTCGGCCTCCAGCGCCCGCGTCGGCGCCTGGTTCTCGATCACGCCGATCACCCGCGCCCGCACTTCGTTGGCGCCCTGCGGCGCCGCAATGTCGAAATCCCCGGCCTTGAGCTTCTTGCCGAGCTTGACTGTGTTCTTGGCGGATTGCGGGTAGTCATAGGCCGCAATGTCGACCTCGAGCTTGCCGGCCTTGGCCAGCCTGACGCCGCGGCCATAGACCTCGTCGATGCGCATCTGGGCGAGATTGGAAACGATCAGCAGGTCGGCCAGCCGCCCGGGTGCGATCGAGCCGATCTCGCGCTCCAGCCTGAAATGCTGCGCGGTGTTGAGCGTCGCCATCTGGATCGCCGTCACCGGCTTCAGGCCCTGGCTGATGGCATGCCGCACCACCCGGTCCATATGGCCTTCATGCACCAGCGTGCCGGAATGGCTGTCGTCGGTGCACAGGATGAAGTTGCGCGGGTCGATGCCGTCTTCGGTCACCGCCTTGATCTGCGCCGCGACGTCGTACCAGGCCGAGCCCAGCCTCAGCATCGCCTTCATGCCCTGGCGCACGCGCGCGATCGCATCCTCGGCGCGCGTGCCTTCATGGTCGTCCTCGGCGCCGCCCGCGACATAGCCATGGAACGGCAGGCCGAGATCGGGCGACGCATAATGCCCGCCGACCGTCTTGCCGGCCTTGACTGTCTCGGCGATCTCGCCCGACATCACCGGATTGTTGGCGGCGACGCCGGGGAAATTCATCACCTCGCCAAGCCCGATGATGTTCTCCCAGGTCATCGCCTCGGCCACGTCGGCGACCGTCAATTCGGCGCCTGCATGCTCAAGCCCCGGCGCCGACGGCACGCAGGACGGCATCTGCACATGCACGTTGATCGGCATCGCCACCGCCTCGTCATGCATCAGCCGCACCCCGGGCAGGCCGAGCACATTGGCGATCTCGTGCGGATCGATGAACATCGAGGTGGTGCCATGCGGGATCACCGCACGGCAGAACTCCGTCACCGTCACCATGCCGCTCTCTACATGCATGTGCGCGTCGCAAAGGCCGGGCACCAGATAGCGACCGCCGGCATCGACGACCTTCGTGCCTTGCCCGATGGCATGGCTGGCGTTCGGCCCGCAATAGGCGAAGCGGCCGGCGGCGATCGCGATGTCGGTGCCGGGGATGATCTCGCCCGAATGGACATTCACCCAGCGCCCGTTGCGGATGACCAGATCCGCGGGCTTTCGGCCCATCGCGACATCGACCAGATGTGTCGCCACCTCGGTCCACGGCTTTGGCTTTGCGGCGCTTGTCGGCTTGGCGTTGGTCATTGGCGGGTCCTCATGATCGGCCACTCTGGCAAATGTCGGCGCCTGGAGCCAGAGCCGTCCGCTGGCATCCCGCGGAAAGCCGCGCGGCAAGATCGCCACGCCCACAGGCTTTGTCGCCCGGCCGTTCGAGACGGCGAGATGGCGTCAGGTCGTAAACCACTGTTGCAGAGATGCAATTCCGTTTCGTCGCGAATGAGGATAGTTTGCGGCAAGGAGTCTTTCGGAACCGCCATGTCGGAGTGCTCGATGCGTCGACTGACGCTCATCAGTGCCGGCTTTCTTGCCCTGCTGTCCGGGTCTGCCTGGGCAGCGGACATGGGTAGCGATCTGCCGATGACCGCGCCCGGCTTCGACTGGACCGGCTACTATGCCGGCATGCAGGCCGGCTATGGCTGGGGCCGGTCCGACATCACCGGCGACGATGGCGGTCCGTTTTCGGTCAAGCCCGACATCGACGGTGGTTTCGTCGGCGGTCACGTCGCGGGGCTCTGGCAGTTCGATCAAGCTGTGCTCGGCGCCGAGGCCGATCTTAATTACGCTTCGATCGACGGCACCGCCGAAGCTGGCCCGGCAAATACATTCGGCACCGACGTCAAATGGTTCGGATCGATCAACGCCAAGGCCGGCTACGCCATGGATCGTCTGCTGATCTATGGCATTGGCGGCGTCGCTTTCGCCGGGATCGAAACCTCGCAAGCGGCAGGCACGGCCTTTGCCCGCACCCGCACCAGCACCGGCTGGACACTCGGCGCCGGCGTCGACTATGCCTTGACCAACAATGTCGTCGTCGGCGCGCAGTACCGCTACTACGATTTCGGCAAAGAGCACTTCGATGCTCCGGACGCCTTCATTGACCGCGACCAGGACGTGAAGCTGCAGACGCTTGGCGTCAATTTCAGCTATAAATTCTGAGGCTTGCCGCCGTCGCGACGATGCGGAAACCCGCTTATCGTGATATCTGGATATCAAGTGGCCGGCGCCCGCAGGGGGCGGGGGAATGGGTAGGGGCCTGATAGACGCCGGCCTCGGCGGATCGATCCGCAACGTGGCGAACCCTAATGCTCCCGCAGCAGACCGTAATTCCGTGATCGCGCCACTTTCCAACCGGCGCCACCCGCATGTCGGACGGTCAGGACCGGGCCGAACCTGTCTTTCCCGCTGGCATCGCCGCGAGGCACTCCTCCAGCCGCCGCAGCCGCGCCTTTTGCCAGCGCAGCGTGTGCGCGACCTCGTGCAGGTTCCATTTGGCTTTCGAATTGGCGGCCTCGATCAGACCTCGCTCGAGTCGATCGATCTCGCGACGCAGCTGCCGCGCCTCCTCCTCCCGCAGCCCTCTGATCCAGCCTGCCCCACGCATGGTTTTCCACCATCAAAGCCGGTCCGATGCTGGCAGACAAACGCTAATGAGATCGGTTTGCAGAAACTGGCATTTTAAACATCGCTAATATTAAATCCGCAATGATAGGCGTATGACGGCGACCCGCAGAAACCGCCCGCGATCCGAAACATCGCTTGACGGCTCATAGCAGGCATCTGAAAAGGGCTACGCCTGCGGACGTGGCGGAATTGGTAGACGCAAGGGACTTAAAATCCCTCGATCTCTGATCGTACGGGTTCGATTCCCGTCGTCCGCACCATCAAAAATTTTTTTATTCTACTAGTTTCGGTGAGCTACCCTGATAGTGCTTGGCAGGGGTGGTCTTGAGACAGCCGGAAAGCTTTGATGGGGGGAATCTCATGGATTGGATAAATGTTGCGGCACTTGTTGTCGGAATGATCGCCCTAGGCTTGTCGGTTCATTTCTGGAGGCGGCAGTTTCGCCCGATTGTGACTGCGATGGTAAAGACGCACGCCGGAGGCAACATTGGGATTGCCTATAACCTCGTGGTTCTAAATTCAGGGTCTATTCCGGCTCGCGACGTATGGTTTGAGGTCAAAAACCCTAAGGCGCTGAGCGCGGCATTCGGACTTGGAGCTAACGATGTGAACAAAAAGGATTGGCTGGCCTGCTTCGATCGAAAGGACCTCATTCCTGTCCTCCACAATGGCGCGCAGGTGTCCTGTTCATTTGGAATGACCGAGGGCCTGGAAAGAGGGTTCTGGAAACATGGCGCCGAGTTCCTTGTCCGGGTCCATTGTAAGGGATGGTTTGGTCGGCGCTACGCTGAGGAGATGGCGCTTCGCATCGTCGACACCGACACGTTCACTGGGTTCATGTGGGGATGAAAAGGGCCGTCAACATTAAGAACTCTCTGGTCGAACTCATGTCGGTCGGGGTTTTCGGAGCAATGGCTGGTGCGGCAATAATGCTTTTTGTTGCCGACAAGGTCGAATCGATTGCCGAATATGCCACTCTTGCTAGCGGGTTCGGCGGCGCGGTGCTAGGGTCGGGCATAAGTGCGTTCGTGTCATTTGTGCTCGCGAGGCAAACGTCGCGCGAAGCCCTTGAGCGCGACGAAGCAGCCAGAGCCGCAGAACAGCAGTCCAATGCACTACGACTGATGGTCAAAGGATCGCTGATATTGAGCGATGTCATTGCGATTCAAAAGGTTATCGACGAATCGCTGTCTGATGCCAATGAACACGGCTTAACGTCGGAGCCGCTTTGGAAGCGGGTTCTACCTATCGTGGGCAGTTACCAACTTTACGACGTCGATGCAGCTGAATTGACACCACTCATCGCATCAAAAAACAGCGACTTGATGCACAATGCTGTCACGCTCTTTATGCAGCACAGGAATCTCGTTGAATCTGTAAAGGTGTATTCCGAAAAAAGGGATCAGGTAAAAGGCATGATCACCAAACACCGCGCGGCCAAAGGCGGCGTCGTTACCTCCGGCGTAACTGAGGAAGAACTTTCGCGCCTTACTCCGCTGGCGATTGAACTCGAAAGTCTTATCACTAGTATTCGCTCAATGCTCCCCGACCTCGCAAAGATGGGCGAGAGAGTGACCTTCGGAATGGGTCCGGCCATGAGAGAGTTTTTCGGCACAGACGAATTCCCCGTCTTTGCGCCGCGGGATGCTGGGGAAAAGTAGGTCGCGCCGCCTAGGCAAGGTTCAATCGAACGCGCTGTCCGCCCAACGGCGGTACCAAATCTTTCCAGTGAGAATTGGCTCCAGGTTACAGCGACGAAAGAATGCCGCAGCGAGCCACCCTGGTGTCGCTGCGCGGGGCACCAGGCTCCAATGGCGGCCTTCGCCAAATCGATCTTCAGGTTCACTGAGCGAGTAGTCCAATCGGTGTGACCGCGCCACGGAAAATCGAGAAACGGGTCGGCGCCCAAGCGTGCGACCGAATACTCCCCAGTCAATACCAAGAGCGTGTGGGGCTCACTATTGTCGCAGCCGCCGAGCGGTAAAAGCCAGTCCGCCCGGAGCCAATAATTTTTGGGCTCAGGCTCTCATTGGGTTCAGCTTCAAATGCTGGATCAGGATGATCGTCTTGGCGTCGACGATGCGGCCGTCGGCGATGGCGGCAAGCGCCTCGTCCAATAGTATTTCCAGAACCTCGATGTCCTCGCCCTCCTCCGGCGCGCCGCCGCCGTCGGAAATGCGGTCGGCCGGCGAATAGCGCGCGGTGAAGAACCAGAGCCGTTCCGTCACGCTGCCCGGGCTCATAAATGGCGCGAACAGCCGTTCGACGTCCTTCAGGCGGTAGCCCAGTTCCTCTTCCGCCTCCTTGCGGATGGCGGTTTCAGGGTCGTTTTCGTCGAGCAGCCCGGCACAGGCCTCGATCAGCGGCTCGCGGTGGCCCACGGCGTAAGCCGGGAAGCGGAACTGCCGCACCAGCAGCACGGTCGAGCGCTGCGGATCGAACGGCAGGATCACCGCGCCGTCGCCGCGATCGTAGGTCTGGCGAATCTGGGTCTCCCATCGCCCGTCGCGGCGGCGATAGTCGAGCACTGTCTTCTTCAGCACCGCCCAGTCGTCCGAAAGGACCTCCTCCGAACGGATGCGAACGCGATCTTCCATGACGACCTCCGTATTGGCGGCAAAGGTTAGAGCAATTTTGTGGAAGCATGCGAAACGGTCAGGTTCGGCGGCTTCGCGTAGCCCTCCGTCCGGGATTGCGTCTATCGGCGAAAGGCCACCCGCGCAATCCTGGAAACCGACTGGTCCAGCGGGAGTTTCACCGCCTCGTGTCTGGCGCGGAGCGCCGCGACTGCCTAGATAGCGGTATCCCTCCAGGAGCCCCGTTTTATGACGTCATCGCTTTTCCAGCCGATCACCCTCGGCGGCCTCACCTTCCCCAACCGCATCGCGGTAGCACCGATGTGCCAGTATTCGGCCGAGGATGGCTCGGCCAGCGACTGGCATCTCTATCACTGGATGAACCTCGCAATGTCGGGCGCCGGCATGGTTACCGTCGAGATGACCGATGTCGAGCGGCGGGGCCGCATCTCGCATGGCTGCCTCGGCCTCTATTCGGACGACAACGAGGCGGCCGCCAAGCGCACGCTCGACGCCGCAAGGCGCGTCGCCGCGCCCGGAACGAAGTTCGGCGTCCAGCTTGCCCATGCCGGCCGCAAGGCCTCCAACCGCAAACCCTGGGAAGGCGGCGGTCCGCTGCAGCCTGGCGAAGATCCCTGGCAGACGGTCTCGGCCTCTGCCATCGCCTATGACGCAGGCTGGAATGTTCCGCATGCGTTGGAGGATGATGAGATCCTTGATCTGATTGCGCGTTTTGCGCAGTCGGCCGTTCGCGCCCAGCGCGCCGGCTTCGATTTTGCCGAACTGCACGCGGCGCATGGCTATCTGATCTTCCAGTTCCTTTCGCCGCTCTCCAACCAGCGCACCGACCGCTGGGGCGGGTCGCTGGAAAACCGCATGCGCTTTGCGCTCGAAATCGCAAGGGCGGTGAGGAAGGCCGCCCCGACCATGATGCTGGGCGCGCGCCTATCGGTGACGGAATGGGTCGATGGCGGTTTCGACGTCGACGACGCGATCGAGGTTGCCAAGGCGCTGAAGGCCGAGGGCATCTCCTATCTGTGCTGCTCCAGCGGCGGCAATTCGCCCCTGCAGCAGGTGCCGCCCGGCCCCGGCTACCAGGTGCATCTGGCGGAGGCCGTGCGCAAGGGCGCCGGCATTCCGACGCGCGCCGTGGGACTGATCGACGACCCAAGCCAGGCCGAGGCGATCGTCGCCGACGGTCGCGCCGACATGGTGGCGCTGGCGCGCGCATTCCTCGCCGACCCCCGCTGGGGCTGGCGCGCGGCCGCAACCTTCGGCGAGGAAATCCATCCGGCGCCGCAGCTGGCGCGTTCGGTGACGACGATGCGGCATTGGATGAAGGCCGCTGGCTGAGCCGGAAAAATCAGCGAGGTCCTGAGGCGTTTGGGCGCAGGATCTTCGTCACAACTGCAACCAATTTGGCCGCTTTACGTTGGCGGCCATGATAGACAGCAAACCTTTTGAAAAGCCGGTGGTGGTCGAGCTCGGCCATGTCGGCAAATATCGCCAAATAAACAGCACCCGCGAGGCCGCCGAGTGCCTGATGACCGTTTGGCCGCTCAATCGCGGCGAACGCCATCGTGATGCTCTCGACATTTGCCTCAAAGCGCTGGAAGGTTATCGTTCGACGGCGGATGCCCGTCGCGCCCTTATCGAGGCGGCTAGGGAATCGGAAGTGCTGGTTCCCGAAGACAGGCTGCCAGACGGAAAGTTGCATTGAGCAGGCTTCTTAACCGGAGGATTTCATGGCGAAGCTGACTTATAAGATCGTCGAGCATGATGGCGGCTGGGCCTACAAGGTCGGCTCGACGTATTCCGAGACTTTCCGCACGCACCAGGAGGCGCTGCGCGCCGCCGAAATCGCCTCGTCCGAGCAGCAGGTTGCCGGCACCACCGACGGCATCCAGTATGAGGACGCCGAAGGAAAGTGGCATGATGAACTCGCCGACGGCCGCGACCGCCCGCAGACCGAAGTCTCTGACTAAGAAGAAGTAACCGCCCCCGCGACCGGCAAAGCCTTGGAGTCCGATGATTTCAGGTCGAATCGACCTGAAATCTGAATCTGCCATTCGGCATCATGCTCTAGGCTTCATGCCGGCCGCAGTGGCTATGTGGCGCTATTTTCCGCAATAGTGGTCATTGACGCTCAGGTGCGTGTTGGCATCCGGACCGGGCGTGGTGTCGGCGCACGGACCGATAGCACCGGTAGTGGTGTAGTTGCTCGATCCTGGGCCCTGGGAGATGCTGCCCGTCCTGTACGGATCTACCTGGTCGCTCGCCGCGGGACGATGGTCGCGATGCCACCACCACCAGTCATCGGATGACTGCGCCATAGCCGCGCCACCCATGGCCAGCACCAGCGCCGAAGCTGCAATGAGTCTTGTAAGCATAGGGTTCTCCATTCTCTTGATCGCCAAAAACACCGGGCGCCAAGGCCCATGGCGATACCTACGAAACCTAAGGTAGGGTGTGAGGTTCCACTGGAAACCGCGGGTGGGACAGAATGTCCGACACTTTTGTGTGACGCGGCGTGAAAAGCCGCGAACGCCCGCCGTGATCAATTCACCTCGGCGAAAGCGCGCGTGGCGATACGCTGGATAAAGGCGACGACCCGTTCGGGTTCCACAAATTGCGGCATGTGGCCCATACCTTCGACCCGTTCAAAGTCGAGGCCGTGGATCTTGTCCAGCATCGGTTCGCCATGGACTGCCTCGCCGATCACCCGGTCGTCGGTGCCGAACAGAATGCCTGCCGGCATCGCTATTTCGCGGTAACGCCTTTCGATCCGGCCAAGGTCCTGTTCCACGGCCACGACATCGGTGGACGTGGCGAAGTAGTGGGACGGTCGCAAGCCGAGCCACCCGCCGCCGCCGGTCATATATCCCTCGGAGACGGCCTGCGGCGCGAAAATGAACATCATAGTCGGCTGCGCGTAACGAAGGCTTGCCGGTATCGCCACCGTATGGGCCAGAACACGGCGCAGCAGCCGTGATGGAACATAGAGCAGGTCAAACCGCTGACGTGCCCTCGCTTCCAGGTGCGTCAGCGGCGAGAGCAGCGCGATGCCGGAAATCGCTGTCGGATGCTCGGTCGCCAGCGCAAGCGCGACGGCGCCGCCGAGCGAATGGCCGACGATGAGCGGCCGCTCCAGGCGCAGTTCCTCGATGAAGCGCCGCACGATCGCCGCCTGTTCAGGCAGTCGGCCGGTCGCGCCACTTGCCCGAACCGAATAGCCGGAGCCCGGCCGGTCGAGCGCGATCAGCCTGTAGCCGGCGCCGAAGCGACCGAACAGCGTATGGCGGAAATGATGGAGCTGCGCGCCGAGCCCGTGCAGAAAGACGATCGGCCTGCCCTCGCCTTCTTCGACATAGTGGATGCGGTTGCCGTCGATCTCGACGTATTTTCCGCAAGCCGGCACCAGGCTTTCGGCCTTTGCCGCGATCCGCCAGGTCGCGAGCATCAGGGCGAGCAAGACAAGGGCGGCCACAACGAGCGAGCCGGCGAGCAGCCACAAGACAATCGATATCAGCATTTTTCATCCGGTCCCGACCGTCCGCACCATATCCGCAACGCCCGCCGCCACAAGCGCACATCCGGCTTTCGCATTGCGGCCCGCCTCAGGCCGCGTTATCTCAGGCGACCTTTTTTGCCGGAGCCCGCCATGCCTGAAATCGTCACCGCCGCCATGCTCGTCATCGGCGACGAAATCCTCTCCGGCCGCACCAAAGACAAGAACATCGGCCACCTCGCCGACATCATGACGGCGATCGGCATCGACCTGAAGGAAGTGCGTATCGTCCCGGACGAGGAGGACGAGATCGTTGCCGCGGTGAATGCCGTGCGCGCCCGCTATACTTACGTCTTTACGACCGGCGGCATCGGCCCGACGCATGACGACATCACCGCCGACTCCATCGCCAAGGCCTTCGGCGTGCCGTGCGAATACGATGCCAAGGCCTATGCGCTGCTCGAAGCAAGTTATGCCGGGCGCGGCATCGAATTCACCGAGGCGCGCAAGCGCATGGCGCGCATGCCGCGCGGCGCCGACCATATCGACAACCCCGTCTCCGTCGCGCCGGGCTTCCGTATCGGCAACGTCCACGTCATGGCTGGCGTGCCGGCGATCTTCCAGGCCATGCTCGACAGTGTCGTGCCTACGCTCAAGGCCGGCACCAGGATGCTGTCTGCCACCGTGCACTGCCCTTTCGGCGAAGGCGTGATCGGCGGACCGCTGGCCGACATCCAGAAGGCGCATCCCGACACCATAATCGGCTCCTATCCCAAATATGGCGACGGCAAGTTCTGGACCGAGCTCGTCGTGCGCGCCCGCAGCGAGGAAGCGCTGGAGTCCGCGCGCAAGGACGTCGAGGCGATGGTGGCGGGCTTCGCCAAGGCAGGTTGATCAGCCGTTCCGGCTGGAACCAGTCCATGCGCTGAGACGTTCCCTTGCCGCGCGGATGCGCAGGGCAAACAATTGAGGGATCGGTCATGCGCTTCAAGACAATCGTCGCCATTTTGCAGAACGAACAGGACGCCGAGCGCGTTCTCGATTGCGCCCTTCCGCTTGCCGACAGGTTTGAGAGCCACCTTGTCGGCATCCATGCCGAGGCGCTTCCCGTCCCCTACACATCGGCCACTGGCTTCCCCGATACCGAATTCCTGCAGGTCTCGGCCGACATGAACAAGGAGCGCGCCGACAAGTTGCAGTCGTATTTTCTGAAGCGGATCGAGGAATCCGGCCTGTCCTTCGAATGGCGAAGCCTGGAAAGTTTCTCCGGCGACAGCGCGCTGACCGGCATATCGAGCGTTCGCGCCGCCGATCTGATCATCGCCGCGCAGCGCGATACCGGCGGCGATCCCGGCGCCGATGTCGACACGCTGGTTTACGATGCCGGGCGCCCGGTGCTGGTCGTGCCCCATGCCGGGCCGCTGGTCACAACCTTCAGACGTGTGCTGCTTGCCTGGAACGGCAGCAAGGAAGCCGCGCGCGCCGCTTTCGACGCCCTGCCCTTCATCGCCGAGGCAGACAAGACGGACATTCTCGTCATCGACCCGCCTGAGACGCTCGATGACTCTCCGGAAGCGGCCGGCGCCGAGATCGCCGCGGCGCTGTCGCGTCATGGCGCCAATGTCAGCGTTTGCGTGCAGAAATCGGATGGATCCTCGGTCGACGATATCATCCAGGCCAGGATAACGGAGTCCGGCGCCGATCTTCTGGTGCTCGGCGCCTACAGCCACTCCTGGCTGCGCCAGCTTCTGTTCGGCGGCGTCACCCGCACGGTGCTGCGCAACACGAACGTAGCGGCTTTCCTGTCGCGTTGAGCTTGTCTCCCCGAAAGTGGGACCCGGTTCAACCCAACGTCTGCGCAAATCAAACCTAAAGGGCGTCGCTCGAATTCGTTTTGAGCGCGATGCCTAAGTCCACAGCCATCGCCGGCCGCAGCCCTTGCCAACAGCAAGGCTTTCCGGCTAATTCCGCCTGCATTCCACTATTTCTGCGCGCCGCGGCGCGCCCTTGCGGAGTGCGCGAACCATGTCCCTTCCCGAAAAAGCCTTTCCCGTCTCCTGGGACCAGTTCCACCGCGACGCCCGCGCGCTTTCCTGGCGGCTTTCCGGCGCCAACAAGGGACAATGGAAAGCCATCGTCTGCATCACCCGCGGCGGCCTGGTGCCAGCGGCCATCATCGCGCGCGAGCTCGGCATCCGGGTGATCGAGACGGTGTGCGTCGCTTCCTATCATGACTATACCAGCCAGGGTCAGCTACAGGTTCTGAAGGAGATCTCGCCTCCGCTGCTCGCCGATGACGGGTCCGGTGTGCTCATCATCGACGACCTGACGGATACCGGCAAGACGGCCGGCATCGTGCGCGCCATGATGCCGAAGGCGCATTTCGCGACCGTCTATGCCAAGCCGAAGGGCCGGCCGCTGGTCGACACATTCGTCACCGAGGTCAGCCAGGATACCTGGATCTACTTTCCGTGGGACATGGGCTTCACTTACCAGAAGCCGATCGCGGACGATCACGCCGGCTGAGTGGCCGTCATATTTTCCAGAGAATCTGCCTCAAAGGCGCGGCGTGTAATGGCGCCAACGGACGCGACTACTTTGCGAGCCGACTTTTTCTGGTGGGATTTTCCGACAGAGTGAAGTTTTTTACTTTTAAAGTTCATAATTCGCCGTAAGATTCGTAAGACGGCAAACGATTCTGGAGGCTGGGGCGGCTTTCCTCGATGTTGACAAGGCCTACGACGCACAGCGCCATGACCGAAAGAGTCAGAAGACTTTTCGGCACGGCGCCATGCCGCCTGCAAGTTGCCGCCTTGCCTTGGCGTGAAGGCAAGAACGGCCTCGAGATCATGCTGATCACCAGCCGCGACACCGGCCGCTGGGTTCTGCCCAAGGGCTGGCCGGAAGCCAGGGAACCGCTCTGCGAGGCGGCCGCGCGTGAAGCGGCCGAGGAAGCCGGGCTGCGCGGCACCGTCTCGCATCTTGAAGCCGGCCGCTATTTCTATGCCAAAGTCCTCGCTTCCGGCGAGGAAGTGCCTTGCGAAGTGCTGGTCTTTCCGCTGCATGTCGACCGCGTCGCGGATCGCTGGAAAGAGAAGCGCGCACGAACGCGCAAATGGGTTGGCGCCACCGAAGCGGTCCAAATGGTCAACGAGCCGGACCTTTGCCAGGTCATTGCCGGCTTTTGCGCCGCGCCGCACAAGTTCGCCTGATTCAAAAGCAATTCCAGGAAAAGTGTGAAACGGTCAGGCTCGGCGCCTTCGCCGCGGCGTTCCATCCGGAATTGCGTCATATCGCCGATCGTCAGGCGCGGCCGAAATCATCGGAACTGAGCCGGGTCCATCGGTCGCCCATCAATCCGCCGACGAAGATGTCGCCGGAGCGGACCGCTTCCGTGACCTCGGCGACGCGCGAGCGGACCATCGTGCCCCCGGCATAGCGGAACAAGAGACCGTTGTAGCCGAAGAGTTGCGGCAGGAACCTGCTCTGCGTCTGGCCGATGATGCCGACGCAGCCCATATCCCTTGCCGCCGCGATGAGGCCGTCCAGCGTCGCGGCCCAGTGGGACCCGGACGCCTGGATTTGCAACAGGTTCGCGATGCCGCCGGCCTGACCGTAGAAGGCATGGCAACCGAGCATTTTTCCCGCTTCGTCATAAGTCCCGCCGAAATGAAGCGGACCATCGGCCCGCTTCTCGGCCGCCAGCGCAAGCAGCCGAGGCAGTTCGCCATCTTTCCAACTCGGCCGGAGAGAGTAATCGGACATGAGGATTGGCAGCCATTCCGCAAACTGCGCGGCATCGATCGGCTCATGATGGACCCGTCGCGACGATGAGGGCTGGGCCGGGGGATTGAACCGTTTTCCGGCGAGAGCGTCGAATGCTCGCGCGCTGGGATCGAGTGCCAGGCGAGGCAGCCCGGGCCATTTGCGGCGCAGCACGGCCGCGGCCATGCCGGCCGGCCGGAAAATACAGGTCCATTCCAGACAGTGCACCGGCAAGAGCTGATACTTCATCGGACGCGCGAAGGCCAAGGATGTCCGGTTGGCCGAATCGGTCAGGTACAGATCGAATTCGCCTTGATGCAGGGCACGCAGCAATTGCGGCCCGGCCCAACCATGATCCGTGCTGGAGTCGGTCATGAAGGGGCCGATGATGGCCGCGTTCAATGTTCTCCCGTTGAGCTCGTAGCGGGCCTTCAGAACGCCCATGAACCCGCCCAGACCGCCCTGCGGGTTGATCTGGACAAGAGCCTCGCTCTCACCGCCTTCAAAATAAAGCTCCCTCATATAGTCCGCTGTCTGTGCGATCGCGCGATCGCGGTGACGGCGACGATGGCGAAACTTCGTCAGGAAGAGTGCGGCGACATGCTCGAGATCCTCCGCGGCAAGCGGCCGTACCGAGCCATGCTGGGATTCCAGCGCCACCTTTTCCGGACCGGCATTTGCGGAAACAAGATCCATTGTGATTGCCTACACAAAGTCCTCTGCCAGCCCGCGAAATCCTTCAACGTCCGCAGAAGATCGCCTTCCGACCGGCACGTCTATATGACAAAACGTCATCAGGTCGGCGTCTAACATATCCGATTTTCTTTTCTGTAAATATGCAACAACAACCGCTGTAAGAAACATATTCCTATCGGCGCAAAAAATGAAGCACCCAAAAGCTTCAGTATATTTATGAATTTGAATACAGCGTTACGCGACTTAACCGCATGGCGAGTGCGCGGTTGCAATTGCAGACTTTACAGACACATTGAGTTGCACCTTGCCAACGCAGACCCGGGCGGCGCCGGGCAAAGGACGGCTCCGGCCGAAGCCGGGGCCGTCCTTTCTTCAGGCGACGAGGCCCTTGGTCAATTCCAGCGCCTGGCGTTCGAACAGCCGCCGGTAGATGCCGCCGTTGAGCCGGATCAGGTCGTCATGCGAGCCTTCCTCGGCGATACGGCCACGGTCGAAGACCAGCAGCCGGTCGAGCGCCCGCACCGTCGAGAGCCGGTGCGCGATGACGAGGGTCGTGCGCCCCACCATCAGCCGCTCCATCGCCTTCTGGATCAGCACTTCCGATTCCGAATCGAGGCTCGATGTCGCTTCGTCCAGGATCAGGATACGCGCATTGGCCAGGAAGGCGCGCGCGATCGCCACGCGCTGACGCTCGCCGCCGGAGAGCTTCACACCGCGCTCGCCGACCAGGGTTCCGTAGCCCTTGGGCAGGTTGGTGATGAAGTCATGCGCGCTGGCGAGTTTCGCAGCATGCTCGATCTCGGCTTGGCTCGCTCCCGGCCTGGCATAGGCGATGTTCTCGGCAAGCGAGCGGTGGAACAGGATCGGCTCCTGCTGGACAATGGCAATCTGGCCGCGCAGCGATGCCTGCTCGACCTGCGAGATGTCCTGCCCGTCGATCAGGATGCGCCCTGCATTCACGTCATAAAGCCGCTGGATCAGCTTGACGAAGGTCGTCTTGCCGGAGCCCGAATGCCCGACCAGTCCGATGCGCTCGCCCGCCGCGATATCGACCGAGAAATCGCGATAGAGCGGCAGCCGGTGATTGCCGTAGTGGAACGTCACCCTGTCGAAGGCGATATGCCCATCGGTGATGCGGATCGGCCGAGCGCCGGGCCTATCTTCGATGCCGAGCGGCTCGGACTGGAAGTCGACCAGTTCCTCCATATCGTTGATCGAGCGTTGCAGGTTGCGGATATGCGTGCCGATGTCGCGCAGATAGCCCTGCAGCACGAAGAACGAGGTCAGCACGAAGGCGACGTCGCCGGCGCTCGCCTGACCCCAGGCCCACAACATCAGGGCAAGACCGATCACCGCCGCCCGCATCAGCAGCAGCAGCGCTCCTTGCATGGTGCCGTTGGCGGTGCCGCGCATCCAGGTGCGTCCGGTGCGCAGACGCCATTTGGCGACGACGCGCGCCAGCCGCGCTTCCTCGCGGGCCTCCGCGCCGAAGCCTTTGACGACGGCATTGCAACTCACCGCGTCGGCCAACGAGCCGCCGAGCCGCGTGTCCCAGCTGTTGGCGAGCCGAGCGGCGGGCGCGACATAGCCGAGCGACAGCATCGCCGTGACTGCGATGAACAGCACCGAGCCGGCCGCCACCACAGCTCCCATCAGCGGCCAGAACCAGCCGAGCAGCAGCGTCGAGCCGACAAGCATGACGACCGACGGCAGAAGCGCGATCAGGATCGTGTCGTTGAGCAGATCCAGCGCCCACATGCCGCGCGTGATCTTGCGCACCGTCGATCCCGCGAAGCTGTTGGCGTGCCAGTCCGTCGAGAAGCGCTGCACCCGATGGAACGCGTCGGCGGCAATGTCCGACATCATCTTCAGCGTCAGTTCGACGATCCACAGGAACGCGACATTGCGAAGCACGACGCCGGCCAGCGCCAGCGCCATCAGGACCGAGAACGCCGTGACCGCCGCATTCCAGGCGACCGAGTCGGTCCCGGCGCCGCTGGCGACCGCATCGACCAGACGGCCGGAATAGAACGGTGTCAGCACGTCGGCGAGCGTCGCGAGCAGGAAGGCGCCCATGATCAGCGAAAGCCGCCACGGCTGGTGGCGCCAGTGACTGACCGTGAAGCCAAGCACACTGCGAAAGGCGCTCGCGCGCAGATCGATCTTGAAACGAGCCATAATGTCATCCGGGCGCAAACGAGCCCGGTCCCGGTAAAGTCAATTTGGAAAACCCGCGTCTGCGCCTTGCGGCGCCTCTGAAAGCGGAAGGTTCAGTATGGTAGGCCGCTCACCCGAAGGTGGCGACCGGCAGCGGCAAACGCCTGCCCTGCACCCGGCTTTCCGATCAATCTTCGGAAAGCCTGGGCAGACCTAGGCTTCGCGGCCTCGCATAACGATGTCAAATCCTGCCATACGGTCCTCCCGGAAGGGAATCGCGGAGAGGTCGTTATAGGGAGGCATCGGCCGATCGCCAAGTCAGCCTGTTGCCAAAACAACACCTGGTCCAAGCACTGAGACGAATTTGCAACAACCGCGTGTTGCAAGGGCCAGTGCATGTCGCCCAGAAGTGTGCAGCGGTCCTGGGACAACGACATGCATAAAAACAAAGACTTAAAGCCGTCAGGCTGCCGGCTTGCGATCCAGCCGCATGTAGCGCCCGTCGGTCGACGCCTTGAACCCGAACTTCTCATAGAGGCTGTGGGCGTCGTTGGTCGACAGGCTCCAATGCGCCACCGTCCTGACCTCGAGGTGATCGATCAGCGCCTGGACGAGCCGCTTGCCGATCCCCTGTCCGCGATGCTGCGGCCAGATGATGACGTCGGCGACATAGGCAAACACCGTATAGTCGGTGATCGCGCGGGCGAAGCCGACCTGCTTGCCGTCAAGATAGGCGCCGACGCAAAGCGAGTTGTCGAAGGCGCGACGATGGGCCTCGTCGGTTCGGGATTCACCCCAATAGCTTTGCATGAGCTGGTCGGAGGTCGCCCGGAAATCGATCCGCGACAGGTCGAAACTGACTTCAATATCTTGCATGCGTCGCGCCTGCCGCAATCTCACGGTCGAAGACTAGCCACCGTCCCGGAACCGGTTGGTGATCGGATAGCGGCGATCGCGGCCGAAATTCTTCCGTGTGATCTTCACCCCGGGCGCCGCCTGCCTGCGCTTGTATTCGGCGATGTAGAGCAGGTGCTCGATGCGTGTCACCGTCGCCCGGTCGTGGCCGCGCGCGACGATGTCGTCGACGCTCATCTCGTTTTCCACGAGGCATTCCAGAATGTCGTCCAGCACCGGATAAGGCGGCAGCGAATCCTGGTCGGTCTGGTTCTCGCGCAGCTCCGCCGACGGCGCCTTGTCGATGATGTTCTTCGGGATGACCTCGCCGGAGGGTCCGAGCGCGCCCGGCGGCACATGCGCGTTGCGCCAGCGCGACAGCGCATAGACCTGCATCTTGTAGAGGTCCTTGATCGGGTTGAAGCCGCCGTTCATGTCGCCGTAAAGCGTGGCGTAGCCGACCGACATCTCGCTCTTGTTGCCGGTGGTGACGACCATCGAGCCGAACTTGTTGGAGATCGCCATCAGGATGGTGCCGCGCGCGCGGCTTTGCAGGTTTTCCTCGGTGATGCCTTCCTGGGTACCTTCGAAGAGCTGGGTCAGCGCATGCCGGAAACCTTCGACCGGCTCGGAGATCGGCACGATGTCGTAGCGGCAGCCGAGCGCGCGCGCACAATCCTCGGCATCCTTCAGCGAATCCTTCGACGTATATCGGTAAGGCATCATGACGGTGCGCAGCCGCTCCTCGCCGAGCGCGTCGACCGCCAACGCAGCGCAGATCGCGGAGTCGATGCCGCCGGAGAGGCCGAGCACCACGTTCTTGAAGCCGTTCTTGTTGACGTAGTCGCGCAAGCCCAGCATGCAGGCCCTATAGTCGGCCTCGTCCCGGTCGGGAATTTTCGACATCGGGCCTTCCGAGCAGACCCAATGGTCGCCGTTTCGCTTCCAGGTGGTGACGTCGACTGCCTCTTCAAACTGGCTCATCTGGAAGGCAAGCGTCTTGTCGGCGCCGATGGCAAACGACGCACCGTCGAAGATCAACTCGTCCTGGCCACCGAGCTGGTTGGCGTAGATCATCGGCAAGCCGGTTTCGATGACCTGGCGGATGACGACCTGGTGGCGGACGTCCATCTTGGCCCGGTAATAGGGCGAGCCGTTCGGCACCAAAAGGATCTCGGCGCCGCTTTCGGCCAACGTCTCGCAGACGGCGACGTCGCCCCAGATGTCCTCGCAGATCGGAACGCCCAGCCGCACGCCGCGGAAATTCACCGGCCCTTGCAACTCCGGTCCGGCCTGGAAGACGCGCTTCTCGTCGAACTCACCATAGTTCGGCAGGTCGAGCTTGTAGCGCTCGGCGATGATCTTGCCGCCGTCGGCGAAGACGATGGAATTATGCGTGCCGGTCCGGCGCTTCAGCGGCGTGCCGATGATGAAGCCGGGCCCGCCGTCGGCCGTGTCCTTGGCGAAATCCTCTGCCGCTTTCTCACAGGCTTTCAGGAAGGAGGGCTTCAGCACCAGGTCTTCCGGCGGATAGCCGGAGAGGAGCAGCTCGGTGTAGAGCACGAGGTCGGCGCCCTGGCGGGCCGCGTCCGCCCTCGCCTCGCGAGCTTTTGCCAGGTTGCCGGCGACGTCGCCGACAGTCGGGTTGAGCTGGGCGACGGCGATGCGCAGGATATCGGGAACGGTCTTGGTCATGGAACGGATTTAGCGTGGCTGAAACCGCCCGGCAATGCCGATTGCTTGTGCCAAATGGGATCGATCGACTGTCGTCGATCGTATCCTGACTGATCGGCGGAGCCGATCATGTCCCTGATCGATCAAAAGATCGTATCCTGATCGATGGAGATCGTGTTTCACCAACCGCCAAGGCCTAGTCGCCCATATACTCGCGCAACGCCTCTGCCGACCGGTTCTCGCCGATCGACATCGCCAGGATGCGCGAGATGTGGCGGCGCGGCAGGCCGGTCTCGGCCGACCATTGGTTGATCTGCGCCTGGATCTTGCCGAGGTCCCGTTTCGAGGTCGGGTTTTCGGCGATATCGAGGCCGGCGTCGCGTAAGGCTGCCGCCATATCGGTGGAAACGACAAACGTGTCCCATTCGAGCCAGCGCAGCAAATACTGGCCGGTATTGCCGCCCAGCCGGCTGCCATGCTTGGCGAGATAGGCGGTCAGCCCGACCTGATCGTCCGCCGGCCACCCGGCAATGAATTTGCCGAAACTGCCATGTTCCTTCGAGACGCGATCGACGAAAGCGGCATTGTCGCGCACCGATTTGATCTTCTGCGGGTTGCGCACGATGCGGCTGTCGGACGCCAGCTCGTGCCAGAAGTCGTCAGGCTGGAACAAAAGCCGCTTCGGTTCGAAGCCGAGAAACGCTTCCTCGAAACCCGGCCATTTCTGTTCGATGACCCGCCACACGAAGCCGGCGGCGAAAATGCGCTCGGCCATGGTGGAGAGAATGCGATCGTCGGGGATTTTCGCCACCGCCATATTGTCGGGCGCCGGGCCAAGCAGCGGCGCCAGCACGGCTTCCCCGCCCTTGCGCTTTGCCGCCCGTGCGTGGATTTTCTGAAAATCGAGCATCGATGTCCTCGCCTGTTCACCGCAATCTATCACTTCACCTTCGGCCCGGCAGCCTCTACGTCTATCGACGCTCTGCCGAAGGAGAGGACAAATGAACAAGATCGTCGAAGACATGGCGAACCGGCTGCTCAAGCGAAAGCCGGAAGGTTTCGGTCCGCTCGAGAGTCGCGTGCTCCAATCGACGCTCGAGCGCACCACGATCACGCGCGATACCAACAAGGCCGTGGCCTTCCACGAGACCTATGGCGACCGCATCGCCGACACCATCGCCAGGATCGGCGGCTCCTGGTCCTTCATCCTCGGCTTCCTTGCCTTTCTTGTCCTTTGGACTGCCGGCAATGCCTGGCTGCTGACGCGCGAGGCCTTCGACCCCTACCCCTTCATCTTCCTC
Organism: Mesorhizobium sp. WSM4832; assembly: GCF_055811115.1. Taxonomy (NCBI): domain Bacteria; kingdom Pseudomonadati; phylum Pseudomonadota; class Alphaproteobacteria; order Hyphomicrobiales; family Phyllobacteriaceae; genus Mesorhizobium; species Mesorhizobium sp. WSM4832. The sequence continues at coordinate 42,345 of NZ_JBVVQH010000029.1, forward strand.
AACCTCGTGCTGTCGATGGTCGCCGCGCTGCAGGCACCGGTGATCATGATGTCGCAGAACCGCCAGACCGAGCGCGACCGCATCGACGCAGCCCATGATTACGAGGTCAATCTGAAGGCCGAGATCGAGATCATGGCCCTGCATGAAAAGCTCGACGAGCTTCGCCACAGCGAGATCATCGGCCTGCGCGACGAGATCCTGCGCATGGCCGAGCAGATCAGGCGCATCGACGAAAAACTGTCGGCCGGATCGGCCACGCAATGAATGAGACCATCCACCGCCTGATCGAGCAGTACGGGCTGATTGCGGTCTTCCTGGGCTGCGTCGCCGAAGGCGAGAGCGCCGCTATCCTTGGCGGCTTTTTCGCCCATCAACATGTCTTCGTGCTGTGGCAGACTTTCCTCGCCGCCTTTCTCGGCGCCTTCGCCGGCGACACGTTCTTCTTCACCCTCGGCCGCAGCTTCGCCGAACATGCCTATGTGAAAAGACTGCGCAGGCGGCCCGGCTTCAGCCGCGCCTATCACCTGCTCAACACCCATCCCAACATTTTCGTGCTGACCAATCGCTACATCTACGGCATGCGGCTGGTCGGCGGTATCGCCGCCGGCCTGTCGACCGTTCCGGTGCCGCGCTTCGTCATCCTGAATGCAATCTCTTCCGCGGCCTGGGCGGCCCTGTTCAGCGGCATCGGCTATGTCTTCGGCCTGGGCGCGGAACAGATGGTGGGCCAGGCGTTTGCGCGGCATGAGCGACTGCTCATTGCCCTTGGCGTCGGCGTCGTCGTCGCAATCATTGCCTGGCTGGTCGGCCATCATTTTGCCCGGCGCGAACGCGCCAGGGAGGATCAGGCAGGATCCTGATCGCCGAAGCGAACCACTCTAGATCAAATCGGCGCGCCGATAAGACGCTCGATGACGGCGATGCCCCAGACGCCGCCGGCAATCACGATCGAAATCAGCACCGCCAGCGAACCGCAGTCCTTGGCGAGCTGGATGTCGATATGGAATTCGCGCGAGATCGCGTCGCAGGCTGCCTCGATCCCGGTGTTGAGCACTTCGACCATGATCAGGAGCAGGACTGCGCCGATCAGCAGGGCGTAGCCGCGCCAGGATACTGAAATGAACCAGCCGGCCGGCAGGGCAAGAGCGAGCAACAGCAGTTCCTGCTGGAATGCCTTTTCGTGAGCGGCCAACTTGCGGAAGGCCCGAACCGAATTGACGAAAGCATCGATCAGCCGCTGCATGCCTCTGCCCCTTTGCGAGTCACCGGCAGGGGATATCGCAATGGCGGGACCAAGGGAATAAGGCAGCCGCTGCAAAATTCATCCGTCCGCGACCTTTATCGACGGTGTCGATCTTTCGAACTGCGGCAGCCCGTCCTCGATCGAATAGTAATCGCCCTTGTCGCCGACGAAGATATGGCTTTCCGCCGCGAGGCCACTCGGCCTCTCGAAGGAGCCGGCCATGATGGAAATCGTGTCCGATTCATTGTGCTTCCAGAAGAGCAGCGAGCCGCAGGTACGGCAGAAGCCGCGTTTCGCCACGTCGGAGGCACCGTACCACCTGAGCGCGTCGGCCCCTTCTATGACGATATCGGCGTCCTTGGAGGCGGTTGCCGCGACGAAATGGCCGGTCTGCCGACGACACTGCGAGCAGTGGCAATAGATGACACCGCGCAACGGGCCGCTCGTCCTGAAACGCACCGCTCCGCACAGGCACGATCCGCTGTGGTTGTCATCCATTCCGGCCTCCTTCAACGTCATCTGTCCGATCGCTGCCGAATAGAATTTCAGCTTTGTGGCGGCGGGGCACAGGCAAATGCGACACCGAGGCGGCGCGTTTCAAAAGCTCCTCCTGCACGGCCTTGCATCCTGCGGTAGCAAAGATGTTGAGGAAATGCAGGCTATTAAGGAAACTTTAGCGGGACCTCATCTATGATTCCCACAAGCGATGGTCGTGATAGGGGACGCACCGTCGCAACCGCAATTCTGATTCAAATCCCCGCGTTAGCGACTCCCGGCGGTGGCAAGTCTCCGGTCGCACTGAAGGGGCAGTGACAGAACATGCAGCCGGCAGCCATTCCGACCGACAGGAATCCCGACATCGTCAGCACCGTCGTGGCGACGATGCGACAGCTCGGCGTGCTTGGCCTGCCGCGCAACTATGAAATCTTCTACGAGGCGCTCAGCGGCGGTAACCACGAGCTCAGCCTTGCCGTCGTCTCGTTGAGCAACCGCCCGACGCAGGAGGATCTCGACCGCATCGGGCGCAGTTTCTTCCCGCAGCACCACGGCCCCGCCATTGTCGAGCACGCCCGCGAGATGGTCGCCAAGGAGCTCGAGGACATCGCCGCGCTGTTGCGCAGCGAGCACTCGCATATCGAGAAATACGGCCGCATCCTCGACGAGACCTCGAGCGGCCTGAGCAATCGCAGCCTGCTTTCGCAGGAGCTCTTGCAGAAGATCGCCGGCGCGATGTCGGCCGCCACCAACTCGACGATCGACCATGGCCGCCAGATCGCCAGCACGCTCAGCGAAAAGACGGCCGAGCTTGAAAGCGTCAAGTCGAAGCTCGAGGAATACAAGCGGCTTGCCGACACCGACCCGCTTACGCAGTTGTGGAACCGCCGTGCCTTCGACAAGGAGATCACCCGGATCTACACCAGCAATCGCGGCATCCTGTTCAACGCCTTGATCCTTGCCGATATCGATCATTTCAAGGACATAAACGATCGCTACGGGCACCCGGTCGGCGACAGGATCCTGCAGATCATCGCAGAGATCTTCCAGTCGAGCGTGCGCGCCGACATATTCGTCGCGCGCACCGGTGGCGAGGAATTTGCGCTTATCGTGGAAGGCGCCAGCGAGGAAGCCACGTACGAGATCGCCGAGCGCATCCGCGCGCTGATCGAGCAGACCCCATTCACCAGCAGCCAGACCGGCATGAACTACGGCGCCGTTACCGTATCCTTGGGCATCTGCATGGCCTCTGAAGCGGAAAGCCCCGAAGATCTCTACACCAAGGCGGACCAGGCGCTTTATCGCTCCAAGGTCGGCGGCCGCAACCGGGTCACCAAGCATTCGACGATGGCAGGCCGACCCGCCAAGGGCTGGCTGCTTTACAAGAAAGACTGACACGGCCCTTTCCAGACGAATTTTTGTGGACTATATTTTCCACAGAAATGAAAGGGTGCGCTTATGCAACGTCCAGTCGCGGCCGCGACGGCGGCCGAAAATGCCGTCATCACCAAGGCCACGCTGCGCGCGGCCGACTTGCTCGACATCACCGCCAGGACGCTCGCCCTGGTGATCGGGGTGTCGGAAGCAACGGTCTCGCGCATGCGCCGGCAAGAATTCCTGCTTGAACGCGGCACCAAGCCGTTCGAGCTGGCGGTGCTGTTCGTGCGCCTGTTCCGTTCGCTCGACGCCATCGTCGGCGGCGATGAGACCGTCGCCCGGGCGTGGCTGAAGAACCCCAACACCACGCTCGACGGCACGCCGCTCGAAAAAATCCTGACCATTGCCGGACTTGTCGATGTCATCGCCTACCTGGACTCCCGGCGCGCTCTCGTCTGAGGCCGTCCGGCTCGAAGGCAAGTACTGGCGGATGGTCGAGGCGCAACACCGCGTTTCGACCCTCAAGTTGGTAGAGACGCTCGACGAGCAGGCGCTGCTGGAGGACCTCGTCGAGGACACCAAGCCGCAGATCCCGCTGGAGTGCCGCCACCTCCACTATCTCTTGGCGACCCCCTTTCGCTACGGCTCCGTCTATCCGTACGGCTCGCGCTTCCGCCGCGCGGGCAAGACGAAAGGCGTCTACTATGCCGCCGAGACGGTGCTGACGGCGGTAGCGGAGATGGCCTTCTACCGCCTGCTGTTCTTCGCGGAATCGCCGGCGACGCAATGGCCGAACGACGCGGCGGAATACACCGCCTTTGCCGCGGCGATCAAATGCGACGGCGCCATCGACCTGACAAGGCCGCCGCTTGATCGAGACGAGGAGGCCTGGACGCAGGCCACCGACTACACCGCATGCCAGGCGATCGCCGATGTGGCGCGCGAGGCCGGGCTGCAGGCGATCCGCTATCGCTCGGTGCGCGATCCCAAGGGCGCCAACATCGCGCTGCTGACGTGCAAGGGCTTTGCCAAGGCAAAGCCGCTGGAACCGCAGACCTGGCGCATCCGCATCGGTTCGTTCGGCATCCAGGCGATCTGCGAATTTCCGGAAAAACGGCTCGAATTCTCACGCACGGCCTTTGCCGATCCCAGGCTTGCGAATATGCGATGGGATCGCGGCCATTGAGCTCGGAAAACTGTATCGAGATTCGGGTCAGGGCGAGCCGAGAATGGCGGCTACCGAGAACCGGAGCGGAGCGTACTTGAAGTACGTGAGCACCGGCCTACGCCGGCCGTAGCCTTAATTTAGCTGCCACGCCACTCATGGGTGCTTCGGCCGGCGAAGGCCGGAAGCGCAGGACGCCGCCATTCGCAGGCCGGCCTCACCCGAATATCGATACAGTTTTAGGCCAGGATGTTGACGGCCCGCGCGGCCACCAGCGCGATCGTCAGGAGCGAGATCATCGCTTCGGCCATCATCAGGAGCTTCGCGCGCTGTGTGAGCGGCAAGGTGTCGGTCGGCGAGAACGCCGTGGCATTGGTGAAGGCCAGGAAGACATAGTCGACGAAGCCCGGCAGCCAGCCCTGTATCTCGCGGTCCGGCAACGTCATTTGCGGGAACAGGAAGTCCGCCTGCGCCCGTTTGACCAGGCCGCAGGTCGGCGGGCCGCCGCGATCGGTGCTCCAGAACCACAGCGCGAAGACGATCACATTGGTGACCCAGATGTTGAGCGCATCGACGAGCAGCGTCGTGCCTGCCCCGGCATGCCCTTGCAGCAGCGCCCGCACCAGCAAAACCAGCGATCCGCAATTCATGATGCTGATGAGGCCGGTCATCACCAATGCCGCGCGGCGGATGTAGAGGCGCAATCGGCCGATCGCGTACCAATGCTCGTGGTCGACAGCCTTGCGCGTCTGCATCTGCGTCCAGGCCGTTGCGACCGACAGGGGCACCAGCAGCGCCGCCTCGGCCGTCGGGGCCAGCCAGCGCGGCCCGAAGGACAGGTTGTTGATGACCAGAAGCTGCAGGCAGATGATGACGAGGACCGCCGCGCGCGCCGACCAGAAGTCGAGCGCGCGATAGTGGATGACGGCGTGCTGGTGACGCATGGAGGCACCTGTATGGCTAGAGCATGATGCCGAAAAGTGTGAAGCGTTTTCGGATGACATCATGCTCTCTGGAATCGCGGCGCCCCGGACGGCGGGCCGGCTCCAGCAACCAGCAGCCAGCCACGGTCCTGCCCGAAGCGCCGGTGACGGGTTCCATCGCAATCTTGGTTTTACAATGTTGCGGCAGCATACATTTTCGTAAGCTTTTGCTATCGCACTGTTCAGAAATCCATCGGTGTGATTTTAGGCCCGCATGTCGAGAACCAGCGAATCCGTTCATCTTTGGCCGACGGCGACCGCGGCGGAAGGCAATCTGCCTTCCATCTGGAACGGCCTGGTCCGGCGCCCATGGCGGTTGCTGGCGCTTTTGTGCCTGGCCCAGATCGCTTGCTGGACGGTCATGCCGGCGCTCGTCAACGTTGGGCCGCCGACCGACGTCGTCGAGGGTTTCATGTGGGGCCGCGAATGGGTGCTGCTGACCTACAAGCATCCGCAGCTCCCCTGCTGGCTGCTCGAGATCAGCCATCTCCTGACCGGCTCATTCCGCTGGCCGCAATATATGCTGTCGCAATTGCTGGTCTCGACGACTTTCGTCCTGGTCTATCTTCTGGCGCGCGACATCATGGGCTCGACACGTGCGCTCGCCGCCGTGCTCTTGATGCCAGCGATCTATTTTTTCGGCTGGCCAACCCCGCAATTCAACCATGACTATGCGCAGATGCCTTTCTGGGCCGGCATCTCATGGCTGCTGTGGCGCGCGGCGCGCGACGGACGGCCTGGCTGGTGGCTCGCTCTTGGCCTCGTCTCCGGTATCGGGCTCTATGCCAAGTTCTCGACGGCTTTGCTGCTGGCGTTCGGCGGCGTCTGGATTTTATACGACACCCGTGCCCGCAGCCGGCTTGCAACCCCATGGCCATGGCTTGGCCTGGCGATTTTTCTCGGCATGGCGGCGCCGCTGGCGATCGAGCTCTTCCGCCTCGATTTCCTGCCGATGACCTATGCCGCGCATCGCAACGCCTGGGTGGTCGCCCACCGCGCTCGGCTTTACTACATCGGCGTTCAGCTTGCCGGGCTTGCCGCCGTTCCCGTCGTTCTTGCTCTTTCCGGCCTTCTGCGACGGCAACCAAGCCCCGCGCAGGAACCCCTGCAGACCCACCCCGCTCCCGAGCGCCGCGCGGTTATCTACCTGGCATGGATGGGCCTGGGGCCGGCGCTGCTGGTCATGGTCGCCTCGCTGTTTACAGGCACCGGCGAATCCTGGGGCGCGACGATGTACAATCTCGTAGGTGCCCTGGCGATCGCGCTCTTGGGCCAGCGGCTGGGGCCAGCGGAGCTGCGCCGGTTGACAGTGCTGGCACTGCTATGCGTGGTCGGCGTGTCGAGCGCCTACGCGGTCACCCACTGGACCAGCTGCAACGTCCTCGGCCGCCTGCAGCCGATGTGCTGGCCGGCGCGATCGATTTCGCAGACGGCCGAAGCGATCTGGCATGAGGCAGTACCCGGGCCGCTCGGCATTGTCGGCGGCGAAGACAGCGTGGCCAGGCTGGCCGGGCTCGAAGCCGCGGACCAACCCTCGATCTTCACGACCCTCGACAGACGCCTCGCTCCCTGGATCACGGACCAGCGCCTGCGGGACCAGGGCATGCTGCTGGTATGGCCGCATGGCTGGAAACTCCCGCCGCGACTGCAGGCCTGGACTGCCGGACTGCCGGTCAAGACGGCGCTTTTCGATTGGTCGCTCAAGGCTCCACCCCTGGCGATCGACTTTTTCGTCATCCCACCCGGCAGAACCGACTTTCCGCGCGACCCGGCCGGTCCTCCCGATCCGGAATGACCGACGGTTGAAATCCACCCGCTCAATTGAAAAGACGCCGGCTTCGTTGCCCGGCGCCTCCAATGATCAAGCGTCCAGGCTTTGCTTAATGCATGTCGCCCAGAAGTGCGCAGCGGTTCTGGGGCAACGACATGCATAAAAACAAAGACTTAAAGTGTGTCGCCTGAATCCGTTTCAGCGCGACGCGCTTTAGGCGTTGGCAGCCTGCTTGTGCTGGATCGGATGGCTTTTCTTGAGCAGGTCCGAGACCAGGAAGGCGAGCTCGATCGCCTGATCGGCATTGAGGCGCGGGTCGCAATGGGTGTGATAGCGGTCCTGCAGGTCTTCGGCCGTGATGGCGCGGGCGCCGCCCGTGCATTCGGTGACGTTCTTGCCGGTCATCTCGACATGGATGCCGCCGGGATGCGTGCCTTCGGCGCGATGCACCTCGAAGAAGGTCTGCACTTCCTTGAGGATGCGGTCGAAGGGCCGCGTCTTGTAGCCGGCCGCCTCGATCGTGTTGCCATGCATCGGGTCGGACGACCACACCACGTTGCGCCCTTCCTTCTTCACCGCCCGCACCAGCTTGGGCAGATGCTCGACGACCTTGTCGGAGCCGAAGCGGGCGATCAGCGTCAGACGTCCCGGCTCGTTTTCGGGATTGAGCAGGTCGATGAGCTCCATGAGACCCTCCGGCGTCAGCGACGGCCCGCATTTCAGGCCGAGCGGATTCTTGATGCCGCGGCAATATTCAACATGCGCATGGTCGGGCTGGCGCGTGCGGTCGCCGACCCAGATCATGTGGCCGGAGGTCGCGTACCAGTCGCCCGAGGTAGAATCGACGCGCGTCAGCGCCTCTTCGTAGCCGAGCAGCAGCGCCTCGTGGCTGGTGTAGAAATCGGTCTCGCGCAGCGCGAAATTGGTTTCCGAGGTGATGCCGACCGCGCGCATGAACTCCATCGTCTCGGTGATGCGGTTGGCGAGCGCACCGTACTTCTCGCCCTGCGGGCTGTCGGCGACGAAGCCGAGCATCCAGCTATGCACATTCTCCAGGCTGGCATAGCCGCCCTGGGCGAAGGCGCGCAAAAGGTTGAGCGTCGCGGCCGACTGGCGGTAGGCCATCTCCTGCCGCGCCGGATCGGGTATGCGCGACTTGGCGTCGAACTCGATGCCGTTGATGATGTCGCCGCGATAGCTCGGCAGCGTCACGCCGGCCTTCGTCTCGTTGTCGGACGAGCGCGGCTTGGCGAACTGGCCGGCGACGCGGCCGACCTTCACCACGGGCTGCGCGCCGGCGAAGGTGAGCACGACCGACATCTGCAGGAAGACGCGGAAGAAATCGCGGATGTTGTCCGCGCCGTGCTCGGCGAAACTTTCGGCGCAGTCGCCGCCCTGGAGCAGGAAGGCCTCGCCGGCGGCGACCGCCGCCAGTTGCTTCTTCAGTTTGCGCGCCTCGCCGGCAAAAACCAGCGGCGGGAAGGTGGCAAGCTGGGCTTCCGTCGCCTTAAGCGCCGCAAGGTCCGGATAGGCCGGGACCTGCTTGATCGGCTTTTCTCTCCACGAATTCGGCGACCATTTCGTCATCGCTGCACCCAACGCTCTTTCCGAGCAATTCCGCGAAAAGTGTGAAACGGTTTTCCGTCCGGAATTGCGTCAAACAACCCGGCGAGCGCGCTTGCCCGCCATTCAAGCCTCGATACGAGGTCGCGGCTCCTTACACGAAGCCGACTGCCTATTCTAGCCGGGTTTTTCAGCGGTGGCGAATGGCCCTGCCGCTCGCTATGCCGTGTCCGCAAGTGCCAGACAAAATAGGCCCAGTCCCAGCAACAGACAGGAAGGGCTGTAGAGCAGACTGTCATATCTGGCGAAGCGGGTGTTCTTTACGCGTTTGAACAGCCCGAAATATCTCGACCAGCTCAACGCCCGCACGGTGAATATGAGCGCCCACAGGATGATACCGACCTTCAGCAGCCAGTGCGGCACCGGCAATTGGATCAGGCCGGCGAAACCAAGAAGCAGCAGCAGAACCAGCGCCAGAACCACGCCTGTTGCCAAGGCGCCGAGGGCGGTTTCCTTCACCGCCGGGCTGCCGTCTTCGCGCTGCGGCAGCGAGACGCCGGCGCCGGTGCGGCCGCCGAAACCCCAATAGACATGGAATCCGGCAGCGGCCAGCAGGATAGCCGAGCAGGCCGCGACAACCGCCGTTTCCATCCCTATCCGCCGGCCTCGTTCAGGCGCCTGAGCTGGCGACCAAGACCGCCGGTCAAGTCGAGCGCAAGCATGCGAAGCAGGGCAATGGCACTCCACAAAGGCCGTTCCGCGAAAGGTTTGTTGGTGTTGTGCTCAAGCAGGGGATGGGTGAAAAGAGCGGCAAGGTAGAAAAAGGGGATGATGACCAGAAAGGCCCACCAGACCACAAGGAAGGATGTCGCGACTCCGACGATCGGCGCAAAGAACAGGCCGAGATAATGGACAAAGCGGGTCGAAGTTTTTGAATGGCCGGCAAGGTAGCCGAGCCAATATTCATCGAAGGTTTGCGGGTTCATAAGCGGCCCTTACAGCGATGATAAACGTCGCCAATTGAACCTTCCGGCGTAAATACTGCAATAGCCCCATTCGTCGCAGGTCTTGCAAATGCATGAGGCTTTCGCGAGTGGGTTACTATTTCCTTGCGAGGAGGACAGGCAGCGGCAACAAGCTTGCAGGCCGGTTCAAGTGCCTACGCGGCCTTGTCGACCAACCGGGCCAGCTGCGTCATCACCACGGCCGAACCAGCGAGCCGCTTCTCCGCATTCGGCCAGTCGCGCATGAAGACCACGCTGTGGTCGGCCCTGATCTTGGCCAGCGAGCCCTGTTCGCCGATGAACTTGACCAGCCCGACCGGATTGGGGAACTCGCGCTTGCGGAAATGGATGACGATGCCCTTGGGGCCGGCATCGAGCTTCTCGACATTGGCCTTGCGGCAGAGCGCCTTGATGAACACGATCTTCAACAGATGCGTCACCTCTTCCGGCAGCGGCCCAAAACGGTCGATGAGCTCAGCGCCGAAGCCGTCGATCTCCTCGGTGCTCTGGAGATCGCCGAGGCGGCGGTAAAGCGCCATCCTGAGCTGCAGGTCGGGCACATAGCTTTCGGGGATCATCACCGCAGTGCCGACCGCGATCTGCGGCGACCAGCCGCCATCCTGCGCCTCGCCGGTATCCTTCACCTCGGCCACCGCCTCCTCCAGCATCTGCTGGTAAAGCTCGAAGCCGACCTCCTTGATGTGGCCCGACTGCTCTTCGCCCAGAAGATTGCCGGCGCCACGGATGTCGAGGTCATGGCTGGCGAGCTGGAAGCCGGCGCCCAGCGTGTCGAGCGACTGCAGCACCTTCAGCCGCCGCTCGGCCGTGTCGGTGAGCTTGCGGTTCGCCGGCAGCGTGAACAGCGCATAGGCGCGCACCTTCGAGCGGCCGACGCGGCCGCGCAGCTGGTAGAGCTGGGCCAGGCCGAACATGTCGGCGCGATGGACGATCAGCGTGTTGGCCGTCGGGATATCGAGCCCGGATTCGACGATGGTGGTCGACAGGAGCACATCGTACTGGCCGTCGTAGAAGGCGTTCATGATGTCGTCGAGCTCGCCCGGCGGCATCTGGCCGTGCGCCACCGCCACCTTCAGCTCCGGCACGGATTCCCGAAGGAAATCATGGATTTCGGCCAGGTCACTGATACGCGGCACGACATAGAAGGAATGGCCGCCGCGGTAGCGTTCGCGCAGCAGCGTTTCGCGGATAACCAGCGGATCGAAGGGCGAGATGAAGGTGCGCACCGCCATGCGGTCGACCGGCGGCGTGGCGATCAGCGACAGTTCGCGCACGCCGGTCAGCGCCAGCTGCAGCGTGCGCGGGATCGGCGTCGCCGACAAGGTCAGCACATGCACGTCGCTCTTGAGGTCCTTCAGCCGCTCCTTGTGCTTGACGCCGAAATGCTGCTCCTCGTCGATGATCAAGAGGCCGAGACGCTTGAACGAGATCGAGCTGCCAAGCAGTGCGTGTGTGCCTACGACGATGTCCACCGTGCCTTCGGCAATGCCCTTCTTGGTCTCCGCAAGTTCCTTGGCGCCGACCAGGCGCGAGGCTTGCGCGATGCGGATCGGCAGGCCGGAGAAGCGCTGCGAGAAGGTCTTGAAATGCTGGCGCGACAGCAGCGTCGTCGGTACGACCACCGCAACCTGGAACCCTTCCATCGCAGCGATGAAGGCGGCGCGCAGCGCCACTTCCGTCTTGCCGAAGCCGACGTCGCCGCAGATCAGCCGGTCCATCGGCTTGCCTGCACCGAGATCGTCCGTGACGGAATCGATTGCTGTCTGCTGGTCGTCGGTTTCCTCATAAGGGAAGCGCGCCGCAAACTCGCCATAAAGGCCGTCGGCCGGGATCATGGCAGGCGCGGAACGCATCTGGCGCTCGGCGGCGATGCGGATCAGTTGTCCGGCCATGTCGAGCAGGCGGCGCTTCAGCCGCGCCTTGCGCGCCTGCCAGGCGCCGCCGCCGAGCTTGTCGAGCGTCGCTTCCGCCGAATCCGAACCGTAGCGCGACAGGAGCTCGATATTTTCGACCGGCAGGAACAGCCGGTCGTCGCCGGCATAGTGGATCTCCAGGCAGTCATGCGGTGCGCCGACCGCCTCGATGGTGCGCAGGCCGATAAAGCGGCCGATGCCGTGATCGGCATGGACGACGATATCGCCCGAGGACAGCGACGTGGCCTCGGCGATGAAGTCGGAAGCCTTCTTTTTGCGTTTCGAACGGCGGATCAGCCTGTCGCCAAGGATGTCCTGCTCGGCGACGACCACCATGTGGTCGGTCTCGAAGCCGGATTCGAGCGGCAGCACGGCAAGACCCGCCTGCCCCGGCTCGAGCTTTTCGACCTCGGCAAGCGTCGCGACCGGCTTCAGATTGCCGAGGTGATGTTCGGCAAGGATTTGCCCAAGCCGGTCGAGCGAGCCTTCCGTCCAGCCGGCGACGATCACCCTGCGTCGCGCGGCGCGCTCGTCGGCAATGTGTTTCACGACCACGTCGAAGACGTTGATGTTGGGGTCGGCGCGCTCCTCGGCGAAGCTCCGGCCATGCCGCGAGCCGGCATGGAAAACCTTCTTGCCTCCAACATCGGGGGCATCGAAAACCGTGAAGTCGATGTCTTCACGCGGGCCGAGCGAAGCCTTGAGATTTTCAGGCGACAGATAGAGGAGATCCGGCGCAACGGGCTTGTAGGGCACCGCATCCTTCAATGCGCTGTCAGCCTGCTTCCGGCGCGCCTCGTAGTGATCGAGGATCAGTGTGTGGCGCTCGGCCAGCGCCTCATGCGCCAGATGGTCGAAAACGACAGGCGCATCCGGCAGATAATCGAACACCGTTTCCAACCGCTGGTAGAAGAACGGCAGCCAATGCTCCATACCGGCAAAGCGCCGGCCTTCGCTGACGGCAGCGTAGAGCGCGTCATCGCGCGACGGCGCACCGAAGGCTTCGATGTAGGAGCGGCGGAAGCGGCTGATCGTTTCCGGCGTCAACGCCACCTCGCTCATCGCCTGCAGCGACATCGACTTGCGCTGCCCGGTGGTGCGCTGCGTCGCGACGTCGAAGACGCGGATCGATTCCAGCGTGTCGCCGAAGAAGTCGAGGCGCAGCGCCTCGCTCCAGCCCGGCGCGAACAGGTCGAGGATGCCGCCGCGCACCGCGAATTCGCCGAGACCGCGCACGGTCGGCACGCGCTCGAAGCCGGACGTCTCCAGCCGCGCGATCAGAGCGTTCATGTCGATCTGGTTGCCCGGCCCGGCATGGAAAGTCTGCGCTTCGATCAGTTCGGCCGGCGGAATACGCTGCAACAGCGCATTGGCCGTGGTGAGGATCACGGCACGATGCGGCTTCTTGGCCAGCGCAATCATGGCGGAAAGCGCATCGAGCCGCCGCGCCGCGGCATCGGCGCCGGGCGAAACGCGATCGTAAGGCAGGCAATCCCAGGCCGGCAGCTCCAACACCGGCAGTCCGGGCGCCGCGAAAGTGAGCGCCTCGATGATCGCCGGCAGCCGCTGGCCGTCGCGCGCGACGAACAGCACCGGCTTGTCCGGTGCGATCTCCTGCGCCGTCTGCACCAGCGCGAAGGCTTCGTAGCCGTCGGCAACGCCGTCGACGATGAACTGGCCGGCGCGACCCTTGGGCAGGCCGATGGATGGAATGAGGCTCATGCGTTTTTCAAAATGTCATGGTCCGGCGCGACGCCAGGATTTTTTGCAGCACTGCGCAATCGACATCGGGCGGAACCGGGCGCTCGCCGGTGACCATCGGCAGGAAGTCAGTATCGGGAATTTCGAGAAGCCTCTCATATTGGTCGATTTCATCGCCGGTCAAGGCGCCGATCTCGGCGTCGGCGAAGGAACCCAGGACGAGGTCCATCTCGCGCATGCCGCGATGCCAGGAGCGGAACAGCAGCTTGCGCCGGCGGGCGTCGAGCCCCTCGCTTGATCGCTGTGTTCCGGTCATCGTGCCGCGTCCCTGTTCGAAGCGGCGCATATAGCGTGGATAGTGGCCGGTGTCAGCCTTTGCGCCGCGACCGTCGCGACATAAGCTGACACGATGCGTCCCACCATCCTCGATCCCCTGTTCGTTCCGATCACCTCGCTCGCCGGCGTAGGCCCGAAGGTTGGCCTGCTGATCGAGAAGGTCGTGCCGGCCGATCTCGGCGATCGAGCCGCGCGCGCCGCCGACCTTCTGTTCGTGCTGCCCAACACGGTGATCGACCGCCGCAATCGCCCAGGCATCGCGCTGTCGGCCGAGGGCCAGATCGTCACCCTCGAGGTACGGGTCGACCGCCATCAGCCGCCGCCGCGCGGCAACAGGTCGGTGCCATACCGCGTTTACGCCCATGACGATACCGGCGAGGTGGCGTTGACCTTCTTCCATGCCCATGCCGCCTATCTCCAGAAGATGCTTCCCGAAGGCGAGCGTGTGGTCATCTCCGGCCGCATGGAATGGTTCAACGGCCGCCCGACCATGGTCCATCCCGACTATATCGCGCCGATCGACGAGGCCGAGGGGCTGCCGCTGGTCGAGCCTGTCTATCCGCTCACCGCCGGCCTGTCGCCAAAGGTGCTGCGCCGCGCCATCGGGCAGGCGCTGGGCCGCCTGCCGGAATTGCCCGAATGGCAGGACGACGCCTTCATGCGCCGCCACACTTTTCCATCCTTCGGCGACGCGCTCGCTCGCATCCATTATCCGAAGGATCCGATCGAAATTGCCGTCGAAGGATCGGCCTGGCGGCGTCTTGCCTATGACGAGTTGCTGGCCGGCCAGGTGTCACTGGCGCTGGTGCGGGCAAAAATCCGCCGGCTGTCAGGGCGGCCGCTGGTCGGCGACGGCCGCATCGTCGAGAAGCTGCGCGCTGCCCTGCCCTACAAGCTCACGCCCTCACAGGAATTCGCGCTCGGCGAGATCAACGCCGATCTCGCCGATCCCGAACGCATGCTGCGCCTGCTGCAGGGCGATGTCGGCTCCGGCAAGACCGTGGTGGCGCTGCTTGCCATGGCGCGCGCCGTCGAGGCCGGCGGCCAGGCGGCGCTGATGGCGCCGACGGAAATCCTGGCGCGCCAGCATCTGGCGACCATCGCGCCGCTGGCTGAAACGGTCGGCCTGCGCCTCGCCATCCTCACCGGGCGCGAGAAGGGCCGCGAGCGTGCCGAAACACTGGAAGCTCTTGCCACCGGCGCGATCGACATCGTCGTCGGAACGCATGCGCTGTTCCAGGAAACGGTGACATTCCATGATCTCGTTCTTGCCGTCATCGACGAGCAGCACCGTTTCGGTGTCCACCAGCGTCTCGCCATCACCGCCAAGGGCGATGCGCCCGACATGCTGGTGATGACGGCGACGCCCATACCGCGCACCCTGGTGCTGACCGCCTTCGGCGACATGGACGTCTCGAAGCTGACCGAAAAGCCGGCCGGCCGGCAGCCGATCCGCACCGTGACCCTGCCGATGGAACGGCTGGACGAACTGGTCGGACGCATGCGCGATGCGATTGCCGAAGGCCAGAAGATCTACTGGATCTGCCCGCTGGTCGAGGAATCCGAAGAGATCAAGCTGATGTCGGCGGAGGACCGCTTCGCCTCGCTGAAACCGCTGTTCGGCGACCGGATCGCCCTCGTGCACGGCCGCATGAAGGGCGTGGACAAAGACGAAGCGATGCGCGCCTTCAAACAAGGCGAGACGCGCATCCTGATCGCCACCACCGTCATCGAGGTCGGCGTCGACGTGCCCGACGCCACCATCATGGTCATCGAGCATGCCGAACGCTTCGGCCTTGCCCAGTTGCACCAGTTGCGCGGCCGCGTCGGGCGCGGCGACAGGCCGTCATCCTGCGTGCTGCTCTACAAGGATCCGCTCGGCGAGACGGCAAAGCGCCGGCTTTCGGTTATGCGCGAGACCGAGGACGGCTTCCGCATCGCCGAGGAGGACCTGAAACTGCGCGGCGAAGGCGAGTTGCTGGGCACCCGGCAGTCCGGCGCGCCCGGCTTCCAGGTGGCGCGCCTCGAGTTCCATGCCGACCTGCTCGAAGCCGCGCGCGACGACGCCCGGCTGATCCTGTCGCGCGATCCGGAATTGCAGTCCGAACGCGGTGAGGCGCTTCGCCTCCTGCTCTACCTGTTCGGGCGCGATGAAGCGGTGCGCTTGCTGCGCGCTGGCTGAGGTCCGGAGCCGCGTGGCGGATTAGCAAGCGGACTCTTGATCATTTCGCCGTTCAGCGCCACGATCGTGGGCCTGACCTCCGGCGCGACCAAGCCCGCCGAAACGATCAGCTTGGCGCCGTCCTCGATCGTCATGTCGAGCAGCACGATCTCGGATTTATGCACATACATCAGGAAGCCGGTGGTCGGATTCGGCGTGCACGGCATGAACACCGCGACCAGCGGATCGCCCTCCTGGTCGAGCTTCTGATTGATCTCGGTTTCCCTCTCGCTGGCGACGAAGACCAGCGACCAGACCCCCTTGCGCGGATATTCGACCAGGCCGACCTGGCGGAACATGTCGCCCTTGTTCGACAGCACCGTCTCGAAAATCTGTTTCAGCGAGCGATAAATGCCGCGCACCAGCGGCATGCGGCCGAGCAGCCGCTCGCCGACATTGACGATGGCGCGCCCGACGATGTTGGCCGTCATGAAACCGATGAACGTGATCATCACCAGCGCCACGATCAGCCCGAAGCCGGGGACCGGAAATGGCAGATAGGTGTCCGGGTTGTAGCGGGCGGGAATGTAAGGCTTTACCCAGGAGTCGACCCAGCCGATGAGCGACCAGGCGATGTAGGCGGTGATCGCCAATGGGGCGCAAACGACGAAGCCCGTCAGGAAATAATTCCTCAGCCGGGTCATGCCAGAGGTCTTCAGGGCGTCGGACATGGGGTTCACCGCGGCGCAGGGTTGCGACGCCAAGACTAGTGAACCGCGAGCCGGTTTGGAACTGCGAAAGTTTTTTAAAGAATGATCGTCATGCCGCCGCGTCCAGCGGCACGATCTTCTCGAGTTCCGACGCGATTTTCCTCGCTTCGGTCTCCAGTTCATAGGCCTTCTGGAAGTTCATCCAGAACTCGGGCGTGGTGTTGAAGAACCTGGCGAGACGAAGCGCCGTATCAGGAGTAAGACCAACCTCTTCCTTGACGATGCGTTCGATCCGAGTGCGTGGAAGATTGAGCTTTTTTGCAAGCGCGCCGGCACTCATGCCAAGCGGCGCAAGGTATTCCTCGCGCAAGAATTCTCCGGGGTGTATGGGGCGTGCAAACTTGAGCATAGCTCAGTATCCTCAAAGGGCTAGGGCAAGTGCCCTTATCCACGATATGTATCATGCTATGATACATGTCCAACTGCAAGATCAGGACCCTCCGTGTCCCAAACGGAAGCTGCTTCCGTTCGGGATTAGCCGAAACATCCTTCCCTTCGTCATCCACGGGCGGAGCAAGGAGCGAAGCGACGCGCGCAGACCCAAGGATCCATTCCGTGACGCCAGCCGAAGAATGCAACCCGTCAGAATGGTCGCCTGATCATCCATCCGTTATTCATCACGCATAACGGGCTATGTGTACATGACAGCGAGCAAGAAGCGCGGCACCACACTGGTATCACGAACGATCTTGGCCGTCGCATGCCGGAGCATAGGTCCGGCGAAGGCTCGCGCTTTACGCCCGTGGATGACGAAAGAACGGAGCCGAGGCGGCGGAAGCTACTCCACCGTCACCGATTTCGCCAAATTGCGCGGCTGGTCGACATCCGTGCCCATGAACACGGCGGTAAAGTAAGCGAGCATCTGGATCGGCAGGGCGTAGATGATCGGCGAGATGATCTCCGGCACCTCGGGCAGGATGATCGTTTCCATCGTCTTGACGCTCGCCTGTGCTGCGCCCTTGGCGTCGGTGATCAGGATGATCTTGCCGCCACGCGCCGCCACTTCCTGCATGTTCGAGACCGTCTTTTCGAATATCCGGTCATGCGGGGCGATGACGATCACCGGCATGTTCTCGTCGATCAGTGCGATCGGCCCGTGTTTCAGCTCGCCGGCCGCATAGCCCTCGGCGTGGATGTAGGAAATCTCCTTGAGCTTGAGCGCGCCTTCCATGGCCAAAGGGAAATTGGTGTCGCGGCCGAGATAGAGCACGTCCTTGTAGCGGGAGAGCTCGCGCGATATGCGCTCGATCTGCTCATCGAGTTTCAGCACCTGGGTAGCGAAGCGCGGCGCTTCCGAAAGCTCGCGCACCAGCCGCTTTTCCTCATCGCGCGAAATCGTGCCGCGCGCCACCCCGGCGCGTACCGCGAGCGATGCCAGAACCGAAAGCTGGCAGGTGAAGGCCTTGGTCGAGGCGACGCCGATCTCCGGCCCGGCAAGCGTCGGCAGCACGACGTCGGATTCGCGTGCCATGGTCGATTCACGCACATTGACGACCGCGCCGATCTTCATGCCGGCCTGCCGGCAATAACGCAGCGAGGCCAGCGTGTCGGCGGTCTCGCCTGACTGCGAGATGAAGAAGGCCGCGTCGTTGGCCGAAAGCGGCATCTCGCGATAGCGGAACTCCGAAGCGACATCGATGTCGACCGGTAGCCGCGCATAGCGCTCGAACCAGTATTTGCTGATCAGCCCGGCGAGATAGGCCGTGCCGCAAGCCGAGAGCGCCAGCCGGCCGATCTTGGCGAAGTCGAACGGCAGGTCGAGCGGCTTCGACACGCCCGAGACGAAATCCACGTAATGCGCCAGAGTATGCGAGATCACCTCTGGCTGCTCATGGATTTCCTTCTCCATGAAATGCCGGCGATTGCCCTTGTCGACCATGAAGCTGGTCGACAGCGACTGCTGGCGCTTGCGGTCGACCTTTTTGCCGTCGATGTCGTAGATCGCGACGCCGTCGCGGCGAACCACCGCCCAGTCGCCGTCCTCGAGATAAGTGATCGAGTTGGTGAAGGGCGCCAGCGCAATCGCGTCCGAGCCCAGGAACATCTCGCCCTCGCCATGGCCGACGGCCAAAGGCGGGCCGTTGCGGGCACCGACGATCAGGTCCTCGTCGCCTTTGAACATGATCGCCAGCGCGAAGGCGCCAGAGAGCCGCTTCAGCGCCGCATGCGCCGCCTCGACCGGCTTCAATCCCCTGGCAAGCTCGCGCGCCACCAGATGCGCCACGACCTCGGTATCGGTCTGCGAGGAGAAGTTGTAGCCATCACGGACAAGCTCGTCGCGCAGCTCGGCGAAATTCTCGATGATGCCATTATGGACGATGGCGACGCCTTCGGAAAAATGCGGATGCGCGTTGGTCTCGTTGGGCACGCCATGCGTTGCCCAGCGCGTGTGGCCGATGCCGATCGTGCCGTCGAGCGGCTCTTCCTTCAGCCGGCGCTCGAGGTTGACCAGCTTGCCTTCGGCGCGGCGGCGGCCAAGCTCGCCCTTCTCGATGGTGGCAACGCCCGCCGAGTCATAGCCGCGATATTCCAACCGCTTCAGCGCGTCGACAATGAGCGGCGCAACCTGCTGCCGGCCGACGATTCCAACGATACCGCACATGCGATAACCCCCGATTCCCAGCGGAAAACCCAGCGTCATCTACGGATTGCCGGGCTACCGCGAAAGTCACTTTGCGTTTCGTTCCGTATCAGCCGGAACCCTGTTTCGCGTACCATCATGGCAGAGGGCCATTGCAATCCAGTTACCGCAATTGTTCGGTTTTTCGATCACTTCAGCGCCGAAACATCCATGCGCACTGCCCTTCGTCTATACTGCGAGGTGCCGCTGCTGCGGCAAGTACCATTTGCGGCGGTATTGCGTCATCCTTCGAATGACGACCCGCGCTGGATGACACAAGGCGGCTTTGAGCTGCTGGTGAGCGGAACCAATTGCCCTGAGCTGCGGCCCGCTTATTCCGCCGCTTTCTTCCTTGCCGCGGCAGTCGAAGCTAAGCGCTCGCGCAGTTCCTTGCCCTTGCCGGGGATCGTCCTCTGGCGGGCCCGGCCAAAGGCCAGCGCATCATCGGGCACGCTTTCGGTGATCACGCTGCCCGAGGCGATGTAGACGCCCTTGCCGATCGTGACCGGCGCCACCAGTGAGGAATTCGAGCCGACAAAGGCCCCCTCGCCGATGTCGGTGAAGAATTTCGAGTAGCCGTCATAGTTGCAGGTGATGGTGCCGGCGCCGATATTTGCCCCAGCACCGACCCGCGCATCGCCGACATAGGTCAGGTGGTTGACCTTGGCGCCCTCCTCGACCGTCGCCTGCTTGACCTCGCAGAAATTGCCGACCTTGGCCTTCTTCCTGAGATCGGCACCGGGACGCAATCGGGCGAAGGGCCCGATCTCGCAGTTCTCGGCGATGGTGGCCCCTGTGAGATGGCTGAAGGCATGGATCGTGGCGCCGGTGGAAATCTTGACGCCCGGCCCGAACCAGACGTTCGGCTCGACGATCGTGTCGGCGCCAATTTCGGTATCATGCGAGAAATAGACCGTCTCCGGTGCGATCAGCGTCACGCCGGAAAGCATCGCCTCGCGCCGCCGGCGCGTCTGCCAGATCGCTTCAGCTTCCGCGAGCTCGGCCCGGTTATTGATGCCGAGCGCGCTCTCGAAGCCGGCCTCCGTGGCCACCACATCGAGGCCTTCCGCGCCGGCGATCTCGACGATGTCGGTCAGGTAAAATTCGCCCTTGGCGTTCTTGTTGCCGACCTTGTCGAGCAGCCGCAGCGCATGCTTGCCCGCCACCGCCATCATCCCCGCATTGCAGAAGCCAATCTTCTTCTCGTCTTCGGAGCAGTCTTTCTCCTCGCGGATGGCGACGAGTTTGCCGCCCTTCTCGATCAGCCGGCCATAGCCGATCGGGCTTGGCGGACGAAAACCGATCACCACGACGGCGACACCCTCCGCCAGCTTTTGCCGCGCGGCTGCCAGAGCCTGCGCGTCGATCAGCGGCGTGTCGCCGAACATCACCAGGATGTCGTCATAACCCTTTGATATCGCTTCGCGAGCGGCAAGCACCGCATGCGCGGTGCCGAGCCGCTTGTCCTGCACGAAAGTCTCCGCCTTCGGCGCGAATTTGTGCGCCGCCTTGCGCATCTCGTCGGCGCCGTGGCCGATCACCAGCGCCACGCCGGATGCGCCTGCAGCCTCAGCGGCCTTCACGACATGCGCCACCATCGGCAGGCCGGCAATGGCGTGCAACACCTTCGGCATGGCGCTTTTCATGCGCGTGCCTTCGCCGGCGGCGAGGATGACGGACAGGCAGGATCTCTGGCTCATGGATGGGCAACCATATGAAAAGGTTTGGAATCAACGCACATTTAGCATTGGCGCTATGCTGAACCAATGCGGTTAAATTCCGGTGAGATGGATTGAGCAACTGACTTTTAATCAGTAGGTCCTGCAGTGAAATCGGGCGACCAGCACCCCTACAATAGGCCGTGTTTCCTGAATTCCGCCTGCTCGTCGCCAGCGATCCAGCCGAATACCCTCAAGCTGCCATCGCGCCGTTCGACGAGATAATCGACCTCGAAATCGATGGTCACGTGACTTCTGTCCTTGCGTTCATAGTCGCCCGACCATCGCACCTTGGCCACGCAATGGCCCTCATCGATGGGCGTCACCGCGACATCTTTGCAGGTCATCGCCTTGCTTCCCATCGCCCGATAGGCCTCAAAACCCTTTTTCATGATGTCTTTCAGCTGCTGGCCGTTCTCGCCAACCATGACCCCTGCCGGCGTTACCGAGACGAAGCCGGACGAATACATGTCTCCAAAATCGTCCATGTCGAAATTGCCGGCGATCGCGTCGTTGTAGACTTTTTCGTAGGCCTTGAAGAACTTCTGCACGTCAGCCTTGGCTACCATTTTCGCCTCGCCGGTCGGTCATCGGTTGTTGCGCCCGCGCACGGCCTGTAACGCCAGTTTTCGGGCATCGTTCCGGTTTGACGATAGCGATGTCAGCCCAGCCGCCCAAGCACCGGGAAATTCTCCAGCAGCCAGTAAGACGCGCTCTGCACGCCGCCTGTGAGGAAAAACACGCCGGCGACGACCAGCAGCGCTCCGATCGCTTTTTCGACGCGGCCGAGATGGACGCGGAATTTGCCGAGGAAGCGCATGAAGGCGCCGGAAAACAGCGCCGCGATCAGGAATGGGATGCCGAGGCCGAGCGAGTAGGCCGCAAGCAGCAGCGCTCCCTCACCCACCGTCTCGCGCCCGCCGGCTAAAGTCAGGATCGGCCCTAGCACCGGGCCGATGCAGGGCGTCCAGCCGAAAGCGAAAGCAAGGCCCATCACATAGGCCGCTATCATGCTGGCCGGCTTCCCCTGCGACTGGAAACGCGCCTCGCGCGACAACAGCGGTATGCGCAGGATACCGAGGAAATTCAGGCCCATGATGATGACCAGCACCCCCGCCGCCATCGCCAGCGGCTCCTGCCAGACGCGCAGCAGGCGACCGATGGTCGAGGCTCCGGCGCCGAGCGCGACGAACACCGTGGAGAAGCCAAGCACGAAAGCAAGCGAGGCATAAAGCAGCGCGCCGCGCGCGCCTTCTTTCGCCGTCACGCTCTGGCTGCCACGGAAATCATCGACCGAAACGCCGGCCATGTAACAGAGATAGGGCGGCACCAGCGGCAACACGCATGGCGACAGGAACGAGATCGCCCCTGCCCCGACCGCGCTGACATAGCCGATGTCCAATGCCATCCAATGAGTCCCGATTGTGCTGGCGTCGATATAGCGACGCGGGCACGCGCCTGCCAATCACCATTGTGTGGCCCGTAGCCGCTTCGCCCGAGGAAGAAACCGCCTCCCCGATGCGTTGACCGGATGAGCGCGCGATTGCCGCGCGCTTGTGCTCAGGGAGATTTGTGATGAAAGCGATTGCACTCGGGTTTGCCGCTCTTTTGCTCGGCACCGCCGCGTCCCACGCCGCCGAGGCCTGGAAGGAAGCCGAAGTCGGCGGCACCAAGATCTACACCGACGCCAACGGCATGACGCTTTATACCTTCGACAAGGATGAGAAGGGCAAATCCAACTGCTACGACAAATGCGCCGCCAACTGGCCGCCGCTGAAGGCCGAGGCCGGCGCCAAGGCCGACGATGAGTGGACGATCGTCGACCGCACCGACGGCACCAAGATGTGGGCCTATGACGGCAAACCGGTCTACACCTTCGTCAAGGACAAGAAGGCCGGCGACATGGCCGGCGAGGGCGTTGCCGGCGCCTGGCATGTCGTCAAGGCTGATTGAGCAATGTGCCCGCCCCGTTAAAGGGCACGATCTGGCCGCCGATCCCTCGATCTGGCGGCCAGCATGCTTTGCACCCTCGTCAGCCCTTTCGAGGCACTGACGTCACCATCCCCAAAAATGTGATCTTTGCCATACACTCTAAGAGTGTATCTGGCATTGGCGCCTCGCAAATTGGCCGCCTCCCCTTGACCGATCGCAAAAGCGCGGCCATGTGAGCGACGAAAAGAGTGGGATTTCGTCGTGTGCCGCGGAGTTCTTCCGCCGCCTCCTAATTGATAAGAGACCTCATGGACGTCGTCGTCGTCGAATCGCCGGCCAAGGCGAAGACAATCAACAAATATCTCGGCAAGAACTATAAGGTTCTGGCCTCGTTCGGCCACGTTCGCGATCTGCCGGCCAAGGACGGCTCGGTGCGGCCCGACGAGGACTTCGCCATGTCCTGGTCGGTCGATACCGCCTCCGGCAAGCGCCTCGCCGACATCGCCAAGGCGGTCAAGGACGCCGATGGGCTGATCCTCGCCACCGACCCGGATCGCGAGGGCGAAGCCATCTCCTGGCATGTGCTCGAAGTCCTGAAGCAGAAGCGCGCGCTGAAGGACAAGCCGGTCAGCCGCGTCGTCTTCAACGCCATCACCAAGGCCTCGGTGCTGGAAGCGATGGCCAATCCGCGCCAGATCGATGCGCCGCTGGTCGACGCCTACCTCGCGCGCCGCGCGCTCGACTATCTCGTCGGTTTTACGCTGTCGCCGGTGCTGTGGCGCAAGCTGCCGGGTGCCCGCTCTGCCGGCCGCGTGCAGTCGGTGGCGTTGCGTCTCGTCAGCGACCGCGAATCCGAGATCGAGCGCTTCATCCGCGAGGAATATTGGCAGATCGCCGCCATCCTCAACACACCCCGCAACGACGGTTTCGAGGCGCGGCTGACCGCCTTCGCCGGCAAGAAGCTGCAGAAGCTCGATATCGCCAACAAGGCGCAGGCCGACGACATCAAGACGATGCTGGAAGGCGCTGTTTTCAAGGCGCTTTCGGTCGAGGCCAAGCCGACCAAGCGCAACCCCGGCCCGCCCTTCACCACGTCGACGCTGCAGCAGGCCGCCTCGTCCGGGCTCGGCTTTTCCGCCACCCGCACGATGCAAGTGGCGCAAAGGCTGTATGAAGGCATGGACGTCGGCGGCGAGACCGCGGGCCTCATCACCTATATGCGAACCGACGGCGTGCAGATGGCGCCGGAGGCGATCGAGGCCGCGCGCCACGCGATCGTGAGCGAGTTCGGTGCAAAATACCTGCCTGAAAAGCCGCGCGTTTACACGACCAAGGCCAAGAACGCCCAGGAGGCGCACGAGGCGATCCGCCCGACCGATTTCAACCGCACGCCCGCATCGGTGCGACAATATCTCGATGCCGACCAGGCCCGCCTCTACGAACTGATCTGGAAGCGCGCCATCTCCAGCCAGATGCAGCCCGCCGAGATCGAGCGCACCACCGTCGAAATCGAAGCGGTGAATGGTTCCCGCACCGCCGAGCTTCGCGCCATCGGCTCGGTGGTTCGTTTCGACGGTTTTATCGCCGCCTATACCGATCAGAAGGAAGACGACGCGGAAGATGAGGAGAGCCGCCGCCTGCCCGAGATCCGCTCCGGCGAGCAGCTTGCCCGCAAGGCGATCAACGCCACCCAGCACACGACCGAGCCGCCGCCGCGCTACTCCGAGGCGACGCTGATCAAGAAGCTGGAAGAGCTCGGCATCGGCCGTCCCTCGACCTACACCGCTATCCTGAAGACGCTCGAGGACCGCGACTACGTCACCATCGACAAGCGCCGGCTGGTGCCGCAGGCCAAGGGTCGCCTGCTGTCGGCATTCCTGGAAAGCTTCTTCGAACGCTATGTAGAATATGACTTCACCGCCTCGCTCGAGGAAAAGCTCGACGAGATTTCCGACGGCAAGCTCGCCTGGAAGGACGTGCTGCGCGATTTCTGGAAGGATTTCTCCGGCGCCGTCGCCGACATCAAGGAATTGCGCGTCACCGACGTGCTCGATGCGCTCAACGAAGAACTCGCGCCGCTTGTTTTTCCGGCGCGCGAGGACGGCTCCAACCCGCGCATCTGCCCGAAATGCGGCTCGGGAAATCTTTCGCTGAAGCTCGGCAAGTTCGGCGCCTTCGTCGGCTGCTCGAACTATCCGGAGTGTTCCTACACCCGCCAGCTCGGCGACGCCGCCAATCCCAACGGCGAAAACGGCAATGGCGAGGACGGCGTCAAGCTGCTCGGCAAGGATCCTTACACCGCCGAGGAAATCACCCTGCGCAGCGGCCGTTTCGGCCCCTATATCCAGCGCGGCGAAGGCAAGGAGGCCAAGCGCTCCAGCCTGCCCAAGGGCTGGACGGCCGAGTCGATCGACCACGAGAAGGCGCTGGCGCTGCTGGCCCTGCCGCGTGATGTCGGCAAGCATCCGGAAACCGGCAAGATGATCTCGGCCGGGCTTGGACGCTACGGCCCCTTCGTCCTGCACGACGGCACCTACGCCAATCTGGAAAGCATCGAGGACGTGTTCTCGATCGGCTTGAATCGCGCCGTCTCGGTGATTGCCGAGAAGCAGCAGAAGGGCAAGGGCGGCCGCAACGGAGCCACGCCGGCGGCGCTGAAGGAGCTCGGCGACCATCCCGACGGCGGCGGCAAGATCGTCGTGCGCGACGGCAAATACGGCCCCTATGTCAACTACGGCAAGGTCAATGCGACGCTGCCCAAGGGCAAGGACCCACAATCGGTGACGATGGAAGACGCGCTCGCCATGATCGCCGAGAAGGAAGCCAAGGGCGGAGGCGGCAAAAAACCCTTCCGCAGGGCCGCAAAGAAGGGGTAGCAGGACGTGGCGCGCAGGATCTCCGGACGAAGCCACGGCGATCCGCGCACCGCCGACACGAGGGCGAAGGTCAAGGGCGACTACCGGCCTTCGCGCGACGAAATCCTGCGCTACATCGCCGAAAATCCCGATCGATCCGGCAAGCGCGAGATCGCCAAGGCCTTCGCGCTGCGCGGCGACGACCGCATCTGGCTGAAGGATCTTCTGCGCGACCTGCAGGACGAAGGTCTGCTCAACAAGGAGCGGAAGCGCCTCACCCGCCCCGGCGCGGTGCCTCATGTTGCCGTGCTCGATATTTTCGGTCGCGACGACGACGGCGTGCTTCTGGCGCAGCCCAACGAATATACCGGCCCCGGTTCGCCGCCCGTGGTCGCCATCCGCATCTCGCGCGGCGCCGGCGGCCCGGTGCCCGGCATCGGCGACCGCGTGCTCGCCAAGACCTTCCCGACCGACGATCCGTCAGGCCCTGCCTATACCGGGCGGGTGATGAAGATCTTCGAGAAGCGCAGCGACGCGGTGCTCGGCGTGTTCCGCGTGCTGAAGGATGGCACCTTCCGCATCGAGCCCGTCGAACGGCGCCAGCCGGAGCTGATCGTCGACAAGGAATTCCAGAACGGCGCCAAGAACGGCGACCTCGTCGAGGTCGAGCCCGCGAGCGCCTCGCGCTTCGGCCTGCCGCGCGCCAAGGTTCTCGCGGTGCTTGGATCGCTGACCAGCGAGAAGGCGGTCTCGATGATCGCCATCCACGCCCACGACATTCCGCATGTCTTCCCGGCGGACGTGATTGCCGAGGCCGAAGCGGTGAAGCGGGCGACGCTTGACCACCGGGAGGACTGGCGCGATCTGCCGCTGGTGACCGTCGATCCGGCCGATGCGAAAGACCATGACGACGCCGTCTTCGCCACACCCGATACGGACGAGAAGAATCCCGGCGGCGTTGTCGTCACCGTGGCGATCGCCGACGTCGCCGCCTATATCCGCT
This sequence comes from Mesorhizobium sp. WSM4832, assembly GCF_055811115.1. Taxonomy (NCBI): domain Bacteria; kingdom Pseudomonadati; phylum Pseudomonadota; class Alphaproteobacteria; order Hyphomicrobiales; family Phyllobacteriaceae; genus Mesorhizobium; species Mesorhizobium sp. WSM4832. The sequence continues at coordinate 68,973 of NZ_JBVVQH010000029.1, forward strand.
ACGGCACGCCGCTCGACCGCGAAGCCTTGAAGCGCGGCAATTCGGTCTATTTCCCTGACCGGGTCGTCCCCATGCTTCCCGAACGCATCTCCAACGATCTCTGTTCGCTGCGCGAGGGCGAGGACAGACCGGCCATAGCCGTGCGCATGACCTTCTCGTCGGAAGGCCGCAAGCTCAGGCACACCTTCCACCGCGTCATGATGAAATCGGCGGCCAAGCTCGCCTACCCGCAGGCGCAGGCGGCGATCGACGGAATTCCCGACGACAAGACGCGGCCGATCCTCGACAGCGTCCTGAAGCCGCTATGGGACGCCTATGCGGTGCTCAGGCGCGGCCGCGACTCCCGCCAGCCGCTGGAGCTCGACCTGCCGGAGCGCAAGATCCTGCTGAAGCCCGATGGCACGGTCGACCGGGTCATCGTGCCGGAGCGCCTCGACGCGCATAAGCTCATCGAGGAGTTCATGATCCAGGCCAATGTCGCGGCCGCCGAGACATTGGAGGGCAAGAAAGAGCCGCTGGTCTACCGCATCCACGATGCGCCGTCGCTTGCCAAGCAGGAATCGCTGCGCGAGTTCCTGCAAACGCTCAGCCTGTCCCTGGCGCGCGGCGCGCAGATGCGGCCGAGCCAGTTCAACGGCATCCTGGAGCGGGTGCGCGGCGCCGACAACGAGGCGCTGGTCAACGAAGTGGTGCTGCGCTCGCAGAGCCAGGCCGAGTACTCGCCGAAGAACATCGGCCATTTCGGCCTCAACCTCAGGCGCTACGCGCATTTCACCTCGCCGATCCGGCGCTATGCCGACCTGATTGTGCATCGCGGGCTGATCGCGGCACTTGGTCTCGGGCCCGGCGGCCTGACGCAGCAGGAGGCCGACCGGCTGGAAGAGGTCGCGGCGCTGATTTCGGCGACGGAACGCCGCGCCATGGCCGCAGAGCGCGACACTGTCGACCGATTGGTTGCCGCCTATCTCGCCGAGCGCGTCAACGACACGTTCGACGCGCGCATCTCCGGCGTCACCAAGGCAGGACTCTTTGTCCAATTGCCGCAGTACGGCGCGGACGGCTTTATTCCGGTGTCAACTTTGGGCGGCGACTACTATATCTATGACGAGACCGCCCGATCGCTCTTCGGAGAACGCACCGGCAAGGGCTATCAGCTTGCCGATCGCGTCGAGGTTCGGTTGATCGAGGTCGCGCCGATGGCCGGTGCGATGCGTTTCGAGATGCTGACCGACCCGAAGCCCCTGCCCGGCTCGAAGCGGTCGTTCCACAAGGCCAAGGGCCGCGCCCGCGCGTCGCAATCGCATTCGGGACCGCGCGGCAGGAGACGATGATGCCAGGCGATTTGCGGGAAGAACAGGTTTTCGGTGGCGAGCATGATTCGGGCCGCGTCGCACGTCCGCTGTGGACGGCGATGAAGCGCGGCATGTTCGGGCGTTGCCCGCATTGCGGCAAGGGAAAGCTTTTCCACGCTTTCGTGAAGCCCGTGGACAAATGCGATGTCTGCGGCGAAGAGCTCCATCACCATCGCGCGGATGACCTGCCTGCCTATCTGGTCATCGTCATTGTCGGCCACATCGTGGTTGGCTCCTTCATGGCGGTGGAGGCTGCCGTCACGCTGGCGACATGGCAGCACGCGCTGATCTGGGTGCCGCTGACCTTTAGTCTGGCCATCGCGCTGCTGCAGCCGGTCAAGGGCGCTGTCATCGGCCTGCAATGGGCGCTCTATATGCACGGCTTCGGCGGCGAGAAGGACGAGCTCGAGAGCCATTGATAAGCCAGGTTGCACCGCTGTCCGCCCTGGTGCAAAGACCGCGACGCGCAAGCCACTTTCGCATCCGGGAAGTTTCCGCTAGGTCGAGCGCATGGAAGGAATGACCAAGGCGGATGTCGACAAGCTCGATAAAGGCCTGGCCGTGCGCAGCGGCCGGGCATTGCGTCCGCGCGATGCCGCGACCCTCATTCTGCTCGATCGCAGGGACAGGGACGTTCTGGTGCTGATGGGCCGGCGCCATGCCGGTCACGCCTTCATGCCCGGAAAATTCGTCTTTCCCGGCGGCCGCACCGATCCGGCCGACAGCCGCATTCCCGTGTCTGCCCCACTACGCGGCGAAGAAGAGAAGAAGCTGGTCGCAGGCCCCGGCCGCGCGAGCCCGGCGCGGGCACGGGCAATCGCCCTGTCGGCGATTCGCGAGACCTATGAGGAAGCCGGGCTGCTGATTGGCCGCAAAGGTGTTTTCTCGACCGCAGAGCGCGATTGGCAGGGTTTCGTCGAACATGGCGTGGCCCCATCGCTGGACGCGCTCCGCTTCATCGCCCGCGCCATCACCCCGCCCAATCGCGTGCGCCGTTTCGATACGCGTTTCTTCAGCGTCTGGCGTCATGACGTTGCGGTGGAATTGCCTGACGGCGGCCCCACCAACGAGCTCGAAGAACTCGTCTGGCTGCCGCTTGCCGATGCCCGTAAGGCCGACATCCCCGACATTACCGGCATGATCCTGGAAGAACTGCAACAGCGGCTCGCCGATGATCCGTTGCTGCGGCCGGGAGGCGCCGTGCCGTTCTTCCGGCTCGTCCGCAACCGCTTCGTCCGCGAAGTCCTTTAGAAGCAGAGCATTTTGATCCCATGACGGTCGATACCCAAGAAAAGGGCGACGAACGCGTACACTGGCTGCCGATGATCGCGGCGATCTCCTCGATCAGCGTCGTCGGCATCGCCATCGGCCTCGGCATGCCGCTGCTCAGCGTCATTCTGGAAAGCCGCGGCCATTCCGCTTCGATGATCGGCCTCAACACGGCTGTCGCCGGCCTCGCCTCGATCGCCGGCGCGCCGCTCGCCACCCCGCTTGCCATGCGGCTCGGCGTCGCCTGGACCATGCTGTTGATGATTGCCATCGGCGCGCTCGCCTTCGTCGGCTTCCATTTCGCGCCCGACTTCTGGATGTGGTTTCCGCTCCGCGTCGCCCTGCATATCTCGCTGACAGTGCTGTTCATCTTGTCGGAGTTCTGGATCAGCACCTCGGCCCCGCCGAGCCGCCGCGGCCTTGTGCTCGGCATCTACGCCACCGTGCTGTCGCTCGGCTTCGCCGCCGGACCGTGGCTGTTCGCCCATCTCGGCAGTTCGGGCTTCCTGCCATTCGGCGTCACCATCGTGCTGGTGACGCTTGCCGCTATCCCGGTGCTGGCGGCCCGCAACGAGAGCCCGACCATCGTCGCCGACAGCGAGACCAGCCATTTCCTGCGCTATATCTGGATGGTGCCGACAGCGACTTTTGCTGTTCTTGTTTTCGGCGCCGTCGAAACCGGCGGTTTCTCGCTGTTCCCCATCTATGGCAGCCGCATCGGCTATTCGGAGGCCGACGCCGCGCTGCTGCTGACGATGATCGGGCTCGGCAATGTGCTGATGCAAATCCCCATCGGCATGATCAGCGACCGCGTTTCCGACCGTCGCTATTTGCTTCTGGCCTGCGCCACCGTCGGGCTGATCGGTACAGTCTTCATGCCGTTCTTCGCGCAAAACTGGCATTTGATGGCGGCGCTGCTGTTCGTCTGGGGCGGCGTCGTTGCCGCCATGTACACGATCGGCCTTGCGCATCTCGGCTCCCAGCTTTCCGGCCATGAGCTGGCCTCCGCCAATGCGGCCTTCGTGCTTTGCTACGGCGTCGGCATGGTGCTGGGTCCACAGGCGATCGGCATCGGCATGGATGCCTTTGGCCCATCCGGCTTCGGCTGGTCGCTGGCCCTTTTCTTCGCTGCCTACATGCTTCTGGTCCTGGTCCGGCTGGTGCGCAAGATTCTCTAAGCGCGTCGCGCTGAAACGGATTCAGGCGACGTGTTTTGAGGCATGTCGTTGTCCCGGAACCGCTGCGCACTACTGGGCGACACGCAGTGGGCGAATGTCGCGGAAGCGTGGGGCAATCCTGACATCACCGTGTCAGCAGCACCCCTGCTATATACCTTGCCTCCAACGCAGGTAGGAGAAATTGCGATGATCGACAGTGGCTTTGAAACCAAGTCCCTCAGGATGGAATTGCTTCTGCTCGTCACATTCCAGGCGCCGGCCGCCGATGTCGAGCGCATCATGGAAGCGGTGGTGGCGATCACGCCGCTGCGCATGGGCAAATATGAGAGCAATGCCTATCAGTCGGCGCAAGGCATCGAGCGTTACCAACCTTTGGAAGGTGCTGCCGCGGGCGCGGAAACAGAGTTGCGCCGCCGGCCGGGAACGGTCGAGGTCTCGTTCGAACTGCCTGACGACCAGGGGCTTGCCGCACGCGTCGTCGAGGCCATATTCCAGGCTCACTCCTATCAGGAGCCAGTCATTCGCATCCAGCCGCTGCTGACCAGCCGCTCCAAGGGCCTCGACGACCGCGCCAATCCGAACCGCTGGTGGAACACGACAGGCGATTGGAAGACGGCCGATCAGGGTCCGCTCGTCAAGGCGCCGCAGCGGGAATCGGTCGCTGCGGAGTGACACCAGAACTTGGTAGCGTTTGGGAAGTCGCCCATGAACGACGAGGCAAACCGCAAGCCGGCGCGCAATCCCCAGGATCTGGCGCGTTTCCTGGTTTCTCGCCAGCAGGCGGGAGATGCGGAGGGCATGGCTGCTCTCTATGAACCCGACGCCATCCTCGCTACCGGCGGTGGACAGTTGGCCAGCGGCCGGTACGCCATTCGTGATTTCTACGGCAAGCTGGTGACAGCGGGGCCAAAGTTTGAGCTTGGAGATCAGCGTCCGGCTATCGTCAACGGAGATGTGGCACTCACTTCCACGCGCCTTCCCGATGGCACGGTGACCGTGGAAATTGCCCACCGGCAAGGCGACGGGACATGGCTTTGGGTGATCGACCAGCCGTCCATCCTCCCATGAGCCATGGCTCGGTGCCGAAACCCGACCCGATCCCAAGGGCCTCGCGGGCTGTCGGTAGCGGGCTTGACTTTCCGGGCACGTTCTTTATGTGTCGCGCCAAGTTTCCCGCGTCCGGGTGTTTTCCCCGTGCTCCAGCGGCCAAAACTCCACGAACGTTAACGGACGAAAATCATGGCCAAAGCCGCAAACATCAAGATCAAGCTTCTGTCGACCGCCGACACCGGTTTCTTCTACGTGACCAGCAAGAACAGCCGTACCAAGACGGACAAGCTCTCGTTCCGTAAGTACGATCCGGTCGCCAAGAAGCACGTCGAGTTCAAGGAAACCAAGATCAAGTAATCTGGTTATCCCGAGAAATCAAAACGCCGCCCAAGGGGCGGCGTTTTTGTTTTGAGGAAAGGTCGAGCAACAAAAGGAACCTCGCCGCCATTGAGCGCAAGGTTCCCCTGTCGGTTTTCGAAGAAAATGTCGGTTTTTCGAAAAAAGGGGGCCGGTCGGCGTTTGGCAGCGGTACGAGGAGGCCACTATGTGCCAGCGCCGGCCGGCCGACCCCACGGACCCAGGAGATGCGGCGGACCTGAGCATCATGGGGTATTTTTTGGATCGGGCCGGCTAGTCTACCCTCGTGCCGGCTTCGTCTTCGGTCTATGCCGCAGATTTGCGCAAGACCTTATAAAAATCAACCATTTCTTAACCACCGCTCGCGAATCGCTTGGGTTAAGGTAAATTCGTAACCCTGTTGGGTTGACTGGAAAATCCGTCTCGGCTGCTACGCGGCCTTGGCCACGACGCGATTGCGGCCGCCGCTTTTGGCTTCATAGAGCGCAAGGTCGGCACGCTTCATCAGCGCGGCGACGCTGTCGGCCCCTTTCAAGAGCGAGGACACGCCGACGCTGACCGTGACCTCGATCGCCTTGCCGTCGCTTCCGATGGCGAAAGGCGCTTGCGCAATCTCGGCGCGGATGCGCTCGGCCACCTTCTCGGCGACCGCGCCCTCCGTGTCCGGCATTACCACCACGAATTCCTCGCCACCGAAGCGGCAGGCGAGATCGATGCCGCGCACATTCTTGCGCAGCCGCCTGGCAAATTCACGCAGCACATCGTCGCCGCCGTCATGGCCATGGGTGTCGTTGATCGACTTGAAGCGGTCGAGATCGGTGATCATCACCGACAGCGGACGCCGCCGCGCCACGGCGCGGTCGAACAGCGTCTGCAGGTGGCTGTCGAGGTAGCGCCGATTGTGAAGCCCCGTCAGTCCGTCGATCACCGCCATCTCGATGGTCTGGGCGACGCTGGCGCGCAACTGGTCGTTATAGCGCTTGCGCCGCACCTGCGTGCGCAGGCGCGCCGTCAATTCGTGCTGGTCGATCGGCCGGATCAGGTAGTCGTTGATGCCGAGTTCCAGGCCGCGCAGGATACGGCCTTCCTCGCCCTCGTCGGCAAGCAGCATGATCGGCAGGAAGCGGGTGCGGTCGAGCGAACGCAGCTGCGAGCAGAGCCTGAGCGCATCGAAGTCGGAGAAAGCGGTCGAGATCAGCACGCATTCATACGCTGTCTCGGCCGCCTGGAAGAATCCCGCGTGCGGATCGGTCGCGACATCGAGCTCGGCGCTGTTGCGCAGCATCTTCTGGATGCGTTCGACGGAAGACCTACGCTCATCGATGAGAAGCACCCTCGGCTTGGTATCCTCGGTTGCGAAATCGCGGCTCAGAAGTTCTTCGATGCCGATATTGCGCGTGGTCGAGGCGCGCAGCCGGAGCTCGTCCGTCAGCGACTTCAGCCTGACAAGGCTCTTTACGCGCGTCATCAGCTGCAGGTCGTTGACCGGCTTGGTCAGGAAATCGTCCGCGCCGGCCTCAAGGCCGCGCACCCGGTCGGAAACCTGGTCGAGCGCGGTGATCATGACGACCGGGATATGCGAGGTCGCCGGATCGCTCTTCAGCCGCTTGCAGACCTCGAACCCGTCCATGTCGGGCATCATCACGTCGAGCAGCACGACGTCGACCTTGCCGTTCTCGCAGGTCTCGATCGCATCCGCGCCGTTATTGGCCGTCAGCACCTCGAAATACTCGGCTAGCAGCCGGACCTCCAGCAACCGAACATTGGCGGGAATGTCGTCGACGACCAGGATCCGCGCGGTCATCTCAAAAGGTTCCGGTTGTGCTGGTGGTATGCATCATGCGTCGCCCAGATAGGATTTGATCGTCTCGATGAAGCGCGGCACCGAGATCGGCTTGGAAATATAGGCTTCGCAGCCGCCCTGGCGGATGCGCTCCTCATCGCCTTTCATGGCGAAGGCGGTGACGGCGATGACGGGGATCGAATGCAATTCGTCGTCTTCCTTCAGCCATTTCGTCACTTCCAGGCCGGACACTTCGGGCAACTGGATATCCATTAGGATGAGGTCCGGCCGGTGCTGGCGCGCGAGATCCAGCGCTTCCAGCCCGTTGCGCGTGCGAACTGTTTCGTAACCGCTGGCTTCGATGAGGTCCCGAAAGAGCTTCATGTTGAGCTCATTGTCCTCGACGATCATGACCTTCTTAGCCATCAATTTCCCGTCCCGACCGCCCTCGAAGCCGAAGACTGTCGCAATGCGTCCCTTCGGACCGCACCCAACCCTATTGCACTCTAGCCCAATATGATTGACGAAACGGAAACCGGAGGTTGGAAAAGCTGTACCAATTCCACCTTCGGGCGTTGTACGGGAGAGAGCGAAGGCTTGCCGCAAGCGACGCTTGCCGTTACTGCGGAGAGAGACTCACAAATCCACCATTCCAAAGGTAATAATGGCGAACGCAGCGTCAATGCGCGAGGAAGCGGAAACCATTGCGGTCAAGGCGCTGGGTTTCGTTGCTGCCGACCCGGAACTGCTGCCCCGCTTCCTGGCGATCACCGGCATCGAGGTGCAGTCGATCCGCAAGGCGGCCGCGGAGCCTGGCTTCCTTGCCGGCGTTCTGCAATTCATCCTCGCCCACGAGCCGACGCTTCTGCGGTTCGCCGAGGAGACCGGCACGCCACCGGCCGCCGTCGGCAAGGCACTGCGCGCGCTGCCGCTCGGCGACGACGATCACGAGCGCTCGACATGAGCGACGATCCCGAGACAGCGCGGCAGATCGAAGAGCTTGCCGCCGACGACCGGCCGCTGCTGGTGCTCGACGTCGACGACGTCGTGCTCGAATTCGTCCGGCCCTTCCCGCATTTCCTGAAAACACGCGGCTTCGGGCTGACGCTGGCTTCCTTCCGCCTCACCGGCAACATCGCCGAAACGGCGACCGGCCGGCTGATCGAGCAAGCCGAGGTGACGGCGCTTCTCGGCGAGTTCTTCGACACCCAGGCGGATTGGCAAAGCATCACTGACGGTGCCGCGGAAGCGCTGGCGATGCTCAGCCAAGGCGCCGAGATCGTGCTCCTGACCGCCATGCCGCACAGGCACCGCGCCGCGCGCCGGGCGCATCTCGACGCGCTGGGGCTGAACTACCCGCTGCTGACGACGGAGATGGCCAAGGGGCCGGCAATCGCCAAACTGCGCGGCGCCAAGGGACGGCCGGTCGCCTTCGTCGACGACCAGCCCTCCAATCTGGTCTCGGCGCGCAATTCCGTGGCGGACGCGCATCTCTTCCATCTGATGGCCGACAACTCGCTGCGCGCCTTCCTGCCGCCGACGCCCGAAGACATCATCTCGGTCGAGGACTGGCGCGAGGCGGCGCCGAAGATCGCCGGCGCCCTCGGGCTTTAGAGCGAGCGCTCAGGGCTGCAGCTTCGCGCCAGCCCCGCCATTGTCGCCGCCGTCCGTACCGTCATCCCCGGTGGAATTATCCGTTCCATCCGCGCCGTCATCACCGCCCGAATCATCCTGACCCGCGCTGTCGTCCTGGACTTCATCTGGCCCCTTGAGCATGGCGCCGTTGACCGCGACGGATCCATCGGCCTTGGTGTTGATCACCCACTCCAGGCGGCCATCCGACAAGGTCTTGCCGAAGCCTTTGACGGCCAACGCAAACGGGAAGGCCTGCGCCATCTGCTCATCGCTCTTGGCTCCTTCCTTCAGGGCGTCGACGACCTTGTCATAGCCGGCGACGTCGATGGTCACGGTCGCATCGGGTTTCTCGCCGGGAAACGTCATCTCGCCTTCCATCGCGACTTCGATGTCGGCGTTTTTCAGCGTGCTGTGCCCGATGACGACCTTCGGGTTCTTCGCCTTGAAATCGGCGACCAAAGCCTTGCCGAATTCATCCGAAAGCGGCGGATTCTTATTGAGATCAAAGGCTTCGATCGCTTTTTTCGCCATCGTGTCGAGATCGATATTGGCGCCGCCGAAGTTCAGGTCGATGTCCGTGGGCAACAGCGGCACCGTCCATTCAGGCAGGGTCTGATGCGGGATAGTCAGGCCGGTGGCCTTGATCGCGTAATCGACCTTGCCGTTCTGGGAGACGCCGTCCATGCCGAATGCGGTGCTGAATTGCGTGGCCCCAAACCTGCCGACCGGGCTCTCCACCTCGAAATCCTTGAAGCCGTAGTTGCCGTCGACCCTTTCCCAGATGGGCAGTGCAGCGAGCATGAGCGATTTGAGCTCGGCCTGGTTCGCCTTGAGCTTGGTTTCGTCCTCGTTGGCCACGGCAAAGGCAAGCAGGTCGAGCAGCGGCTTCGTCCGCACGCCCTTGCCGTTTGCGTCCACCGAAAGCTCCGGCGTTTTCAAGGTGAGCGGGAAGTTCATTCCGCTGTTGGGATCGTCGATCTTGATCTTTTCAATGAAGCTCGAAACCTTTTGCGTGGCTGTGAAATCGACACCGCCATTGGCGGATTTGGTCGACGTAACGGTGGCAGTGCCGGCGCCTGTCGAGACATCGGCCTGCTGCTTGGCTTGCCGGGACGTCATGGTCATCCCGGACAATGAGCTGGTCGCGTTGGTGAAGGCGGCAAGGGCCGGATCGTAAACGCTGGTCAGCTTGCCGTCCTTGATCGTGAATTCCATGCTCTGGCGGCCTTCCGGCCCATCGAACTCGAAGGACGCGCCCTGCGAGAAATTCGACGAAACGTCCCAGGACCCGTCGCTGCGCGGCTTCACCATCAGCGCGTATGGCGCCATGTCGAATTTCACGAGCTTCTGCTCGGGCAGCGCATTGACGAGCGCTTTGACGTCGAACGCGATCTTGTAGGCGTCGCCCTCGACCGAAACCTTGAGCACGCCCCTGTCGAACGCCTGCTTGCCGAAATAGCGCGCCAGATTGTCGGAAAGCTGCTTGGCGCCCTGGTCGTCGACGGTCTGGGCAAAGGCGGGCGCGCTGAGCGCAAGGGCAAAGGCAAGTGGCAAAATACGCTTCACGTCGGTTCTCCGTTGGTCTCGCAAGACGAGACAATCTGCTTCTGGTAGGCAAGAAGCGTTACAGCCGCAAGACGCCGACTGTAGGCCAAAAGCGCGCCCGGCTAAAGCACAAGCCGCATCAGCGGCCGTCCGGGCTTGCGCTCCACAAGCCTGTCGAAGCCGGCCTTCTCGAACACCCGCGAGGAGCCGACGAACAGTCCGATCGATCGCGAATCGCGCGACAGGTCGATCGGGCAGGCTTCCAGCAGCCTTGCGCCGTTCTCGCGCGCGAACGCGATGCCGCCGTCGACAAGGCGATGCGTGATGCCCCGGCCCCTGGCCTTGACGCGAATGAAGAAGCAGGAGATCGCCCAGACATCCGGATCGCCGGCATCGGCCGGATCGACTGGCGCCGAGCCCCTGCCCTGGTTGTTCCACTCGGGCACGTCGGCGCGTGGACCGATCTGCATCCAGCCGACGGCCTTGCCGTCCTCGAACGCCAAAAGCCCCGGCGGCGGGCCTGCTTCTATCCGCGCCTTGATGAGATCCTTGTTGCGCTCCTTGTCGCTGGCGCGCCGTTCCGCCGGCGCCAGCCGGAAATGCGTGCACCAGCAACCGTAGCAGGCGCCCTGCTTGCCAAACAGGTCCTCGAAGTCGGCCCAGAGCTCAGGGGTCAGCGGTGCTATGGTCGTGCTCATGCGTTCTCCCCAGGCCAAGCTTGTTGCCAGCCTTGCGCTGTCGTACCATTGCATTTGTTCTCTTTATGTTCGCAGCGATGGCGGCTCCTGTCAACAATCCCGAACACGGTTTTTGCCGTGACTGCCTGGCTTTCCAGCGCGCGGAGACGCGTCGCTGCGATCGCTGCGGCAGCCCGCGCCTTGTCCGTCACGCTGAGCTCTACCGCTTGCGGATTGCCCATATCGATTGCGACGCCTTCTACGCGGCGATCGAAAAGCGCGACAACCCGGCGCTGAAGGACCGGCCGGTCATCATCGGCGGCGGCCGGCGCGGCGTCGTCTCCACCGCCTGCTACATCGCCCGCATCCAGGGCGTTCGTTCCGCCATGCCGATGTTCAAGGCGCTCGAACTGTGCCCGGAAGCGGTGGTGATCCCGCCCGACATGGAAAAATATGTCGGCGTTGGGCGCGACGTCCGCGCATTGATGCTGGCGCTGACGCCGCAGGTCGAGCCGCTGTCGATCGACGAGGCGTTTCTCGACCTCGCCGGCACCGAGCGGCTGCACGGCATGCCGCCGGCTCTGGTGCTGGCTCGCTTCGCGCAGACAGTGGAAAGTGAGCTCGGCATCACCGTTTCGGCCGGCCTCTCCTACTGCAAGTTCCTGGCAAAAATTGCCTCGGATTTCCGCAAGCCGCGCGGTTTTTCGGTGATCGGCGAAGCGGAGGCACAAAGCTTTCTCGCCGCACAGCCGGTGACGATGATCTGGGGTGTCGGCAAGGCGTTGGCCGCGACGCTGGAGCGCGACGGCATCCGCATGATCGCCCAGCTGCAGCGCATGGAGCGCGGCGAGCTGATGCGCCGCTATGGCGTTATGGGCGATCGGCTCTACCGGCTGTCGCGTGGCGAGGACGACCGCCCGGTCGATCCCGGCGGCGATGCCAAGAGCGTCTCGGCCGAAACCACCTTCGACACCGACATCGCCGCTTTGGCGGAACTGGTGCCGGTGCTGCGCGGCCTGTCGGAAAAGGTCTCGGCGCGGCTGAAGAAATCCGGCATTGCCGGGCGCACCGTGGTGCTGAAGCTCAAGACGCAGGATTTCAAGCTCCGCACCCGCAACCGCCAGCTCGGCGATCCGACGCGCCTAGCCGACCGCATTTTCCAGACCGGGCTCGACCTGTTACGCCGCGAAGCCGACGGCACCAGGTTCCGCCTGCTCGGCATCGGCGTCAGCGACCTCTCCGACGATGAAAAGGCCGATCCGCCCGATCTGGTTGACCTGCAGTCGCGCAAGCGCGCGCTGGCCGAAGGCGCGATGGACACGTTGCGCGACAAGTTCGGCAGGAAGGCCGTCGAGACCGGCTACACATTCGGCAAGGGCCGCAACGCCAATCCGCCCGAGCCGCTTGAGGAGTGATACTGGCCGGCATTTATTGCGGGCTTGATCAAGTGCGCTGCAAGTCGATCCGGCTCGTCACTATGGTCTTGCCGGTCTTCGGATCTGTGTCGGTCACTGTCAGCCGCATGCCGTCGCTGCCGGTCTTTTCGAGGGTCAATCGCGCCTTGCGGTCGCCATTGACCTCTTTGGCCCAACGGATGCCGAGATTGAGCGCGTTGCCCGAGCGGCTTCCGTTCAACCGCGCCGGTCCTGTGCGCGAGCCGATATAGACGCCGGTATAGCCGGCGCCGCTGGCCCTGAGGTCGGCGCTGATTTCCCGCGTCATCAGGATGAGGCCGCGGCATTTGCCGTCGAGCGACAGCGAGGTCGAGGTGGCGCCGGATTTGAAGGTGCAGGAGATATTAACCGTAGGCGCGTTGGCGCTGACCTTGAGGGTGCCGTTGCCGGCGAAGCTGCCCTGGAACGAGCGCAGGAAACCGGCATCGTCGGCGCGAGCGCCCACCGCTGCCGTTGCTGCGGTCAGGCAGCCGGCGAGCACAAACAGCATCGTCGATTTCATCGGAATTCTCCCCCGGCATCGAAGCTGCGAACACAAAGACTCGAACGCCTGCGACGGCTGCAGGTTCCGCCTCCAACATGACTGTTTTTTAACGCCTCGCAGGCTGGCCAGTCGCTGGCCCAGTCGAATGCATCGACTAGCGGTTGCGGTCGAAGGTCCGGCTTGCGAAAAGCGCCCATGACACCCGCTCCCTCGCTCACCAAGGCCGCGCTCTGGATGGCGCTGTCGATCGCCTCGTTCCTGGCGATGTCGGTCGCCGGCCGCACCGCGACGGCCGCGCTCAATGTCTTCCAGGTGCTGGAGCTGCGTTCGGTGATCGGCTTCTTCATCCTGTTGCCGCTGGTGATGACGGGCGGCGGCTTCAAGGCGATGCGCACCGGGCGCCCCCTCGCCCACATCGCCCGCAACGTCGTCCATTATGCCGGCCAGGCCGCCTGGCTCTATGCGCTGACCCTGATTCCGCTGGCCGTGCTGATCTCGATCGAGTTCACGACGCCGATCTGGACCGCGATCCTGGCGGTGAGCTTTCTCGGCGAAAGGCTGTCGCGGCCAAGGCTGACGGCCATCGTGCTGGGGCTGATTGGGGTGGTGATCATTGTGCGTCCCGGCGTCGGCTCGGTCGATCCCGGTCATCTCGTCGTGCTGGGCGCCGCGATGTGCTTCGGCGTCTCGGTGGTCATGGTCAAGTCGCTGACGCGAACCGATAGCGTCGTGCGCATCATCTTCTGGATGCTGATCATCCAGTCCGTGGTCGGCCTCGTCCCGGCGCTCTATGTCTGGCGCGACCCGCCCGTCGAGCTGTGGCCCTCGATATTCGTGGTCGCCTTCACCGGCATGTCTTCGCATTTCTGCATGGCCCGTGCGCTCAGCCACGCCGATGCGACCGTCATTTCGCCGATGGACTTCCTGCGCGTGCCGCTGTCGGCGCTGATCGGCTGGCTGCTTTACAGCGAGCAGATCGATATCTTCACCGCCGGCGGCGCGGTGTTGATTCTGGCCGGCAATCTGCTCAACCTGCAAAGGAAGACGGCACGGGTGGCGGAGGCGGAAGCAGCGACTCCCTAACCTACACCAGCTCCACTTCCACCACACCCGGCACCGCGCGCATGGCCGACGCGACTTGCGGCGAGATGCGGTAGCGGTTGGGGAGCTCGATCTCCACCTCGCCCTGGCCGGCTTCCTTGATCAGCACAAAGCTCACCTGCCCTTCGCCCTTCACGGCGAGCTGGCCGGCAAGCGTGTTGATCGGCGCTGCATCGCGCACGAAGATGCGCAGCGCCTTCTGGATGCGGCTTGCCTCGTCCTCCAGCGACTGCACCGTCTGGATGCGCAGATTGATGCCTTCCGGCCGGTCCTCGGCCGAAACGGTGATCACCACCGAGCGGCCCGGCTCCAGCATGTCGCGATACTGGGCCAGCCCTTCGGAGAACAGCACCGCCTCATACTGGCCCGTCGTGTCGGAAAACTGCACCACGCCCATCTTGTTGCCGGTGCGGGTCTTGCGCTCCTGTTTGGTGGTGACTGTGCCGGCAAGGCGCCCCGCGGCGGCGCCCCGTTTGACCGCGGCCGAGAATTCACCCCAGTTCTGCACCCGCATCTTCTGAAGTGCTGCCTTGTACTCATCCAGCGGATGCGCCGAGAGGTAGAAGCCGACGACCTGGAACTCGCGGTGCAGCCGGTCCGCGGCAAGCCATGGATCGGTCGATGGCAGGTTGAGCGCCTGCGACTGGGCACCGAGCGACGCTCCGAAAATGTCGGCCTGGCCGGAAATGGCGTTCTGCTGCGCCAGCGATGCCAGGCCCATCATCCGCTCTACACCGGCCATCATCTGGGCGCGGTCATGTCCGAAGCAATCGAGCGCGCCGGCCATGATCAGGCTTTCGAAGACGCGCTTGCCGACGATCTTCGGATCGACCCGCTCGCAGAAATCGGCAAGGTTCTTGAACGGCTTCTCGCCACGCTTCTCGACGATGTGCTCGACCGCCGCGTCGCCGACGCCTTTGAGCGCCGCCAGCGAATAGAAGATCTTGTTCTCGCCGACTTCGAACGGGCGGAAACTCGACATCACCGATGGCGCCACCACCTCGATGCCGAGCCGCAGGGCGTCCTGGCGGAAATCGGCCAGCTTGTCGGTGTTGCTCATGTCGAGCGTCATGGATGCCGCCAGGAACTCGACCGGGTAATGCGCCTTGAGATAGGCGGTCTGGTAGGAGACGACCGCGTAGGCAGCCGCGTGCGACTTGTTGAAGCCGTAGTCGGCGAACTTGGCCAGAAGGTCGAAGATGAAGTCGGCCTGCGGCTTGCTGACGCCGCGCTCTACCGCGCCCGTCACGAAGCGCTCGCGCTGCTTGTCCATCTCGGCGCGGATCTTCTTGCCCATGGCGCGGCGCAACAGGTCGGCTTCGCCGAGCGAATAGCCGGACAGCTCCTGCGCGATCTGCATCACCTGTTCCTGGTAGACGATGACGCCTTGGGTCTCCTTCACCAGATGGTCGATCTTGGGATGGATCGAGGCCATCTCCTCTTCGCCATGTTTTCTGGCGTTGTAGGTCGGGATGTTCTCCATCGGGCCGGGGCGATAAAGCGCCACCAGCGCGATAATGTCCTCGATGCAGTCCGGCCGCATGCCGATCAGCGCCTTGCGCATGCCGGCGCTTTCAACCTGGAACACGCCGACAACCTCGCCGCGCGAAAGCATCGCATAGGTGTCGGGATCGTCGAGCGGTATTGTCGCCAGGTCGATATCGACGCCGCGCCGGCGGATGAGCTTCACCGCCGTTTCCAGCACCGTCAGCGTCTTCAGGCCGAGGAAGTCGAATTTCACCAGCCCCGCCTGCTCGACATATTTCATGTTGAACTGGGTGACCGGCATGTCCGAGCGCGGATCGCGGTACATCGGTACCAGTTCGGAGAGCGGCCGGTCGCCGATGACGATGCCGGCGGCGTGCGTGGACGCATGGCGGTAAAGCCCCTCCAGCTTCTGTGCCATGTCGAGCAGCGTCTGCACGATCGGCTCCTTCTCCGCCTCCTCGGCGAAGCGCGGCTCATTGGCGATAGCATCCACAAGCTTGACCGGATTGGCCGGGTTCTGCGGCACCATCTTGGACAGCTTGTCGACCTGGCCGTAAGGCATCTGCAGCACGCGGCCGACGTCGCGCAGCACCGCGCGCGCCTGCAGCGTGCCGAAGGTGATGATCTGGCCGACCTGGTCGCGGCCGTATTTCTGCTGGACGTAGCGGATCACCTCCTCGCGCCGGTCCTGGCAGAAGTCGATGTCGAAGTCCGGCATCGAGACGCGGTCCGGATTGAGGAAGCGCTCGAACAGCAATGAGAAACGCAGCGGATCGATGTCGGTGATGGTGGTCGAATAGGCGACCAGCGAACCGGCGCCCGAACCGCGCCCCGGGCCCACCGGAATGCCTTGCGCCTTCGCCCATTTGATGAAGTCGGCAACGATCAGGAAGTAACCCGGGAATTTCATCTTCTCGATGATGCCGAGCTCGAATTCGAGCCGTTCGCGATATTGCTCGACCGTGTAGCCCGGCGTCGGGCCATGCGCGGCAAGCCGGGCTTCCAGCCCTTCGCGTGCCTGGCGGGCAAGCTCGGCGGCCTCCGCTTTTTCGGCCGCGTCCTTGTCGGTGGCGTCGGCGCCGGTGAAGCGCGGCAGGATCGGGCTGCGGTTCTTCGGATAGTAGGAACAGCGCATCGCGATCTCGACCGTGTTGTCGATCGCTTCCGGAAGATCGGAAAACAGCCGAGCCATCTCGGCCTGGCTGCGCAGGAAATTGTCCGCCGCGAGCCGCCGGCGGTTGTCGGCCGCAACCACCGAGCCCTCGGCGATGGCGATCAACGCGTCATGCGCCTCGTAGTCATCGCGCTTGGAGAAGAAAGCCTCATTGGTGGCGACCAGCGGCAGTTCATGCGTATAGGCCAGGTCGATCGACGATTTCTCGACCATGCGGTCATAGCCGGCGACCCGTTCCAGTTCGACATAGAGCCTGTCGCCGAAGAGGCCTTTGAGGAACAGCAGCCGCTGTTCGGCGAGGTCGCGCCGGTCGGCTTTCAGCGCAGCGCCGATCGGGCCGCGTGGGCCACCGGTCAGGCAGATCAGTCCGTCGTACTGCCTCTCCAGCGCGGCGCTGGTCAGATGCACCGGCTCGCCGGGCGGCGTCTCCAGATAGACCTTGCTGATCAGCCGCACGAGATTGCTGTAGCCGTCCTCGCTGGCGGCGATCAGCACGACCGGCGACATCTCCGGCCCATGGCGGCGGCGGTCGCGCTGACCGTCGCTCGCTTCACCGGAAAAAGTCAGATCGACCTGGCACCCAATGATCGGCTGGATGCCGTCCTTGACCGCTTTCTGGGCAAATTCGAGCGCGCCGAACAAGTTGTTGGTGTCGGTGACCGCGATCGCCGGCGCTTCATCCTTGACCGCATGGCCGACGATCGCGCCGAGCTGCAGCGCGCCTTCCAGCAGCGAATAGGCCGAATGCACGCGCAGATGGATGAACCTCCGCGCCGGCGTTTCGGGCCGCGCGGCCTTCACGGCTGCTTCGCGCTGCAACGGGTCGCGTGGAAGTCGTTCATCCGCCATGTTTTTTCGTGCTGTCCCAAAGACTCAATCTATGCAGATGTATTGTCCCGGACAGGTCCGTACCAGTCCAGCACAAATGACCCACAGGCACAGGCTTGTGACCCGGTAGCGCCTCATCTCAGGCGAATTCCATGATCACAGCATCGACCGCCAGGCTGTCGCCAGGCTTGGCGTTGAGCTTGGCTATCGTCAGGTCGCGTTCGGCGCGCAGCACGTTTTCCATCTTCATCGCCTCGACCACGGCCAGCGTTTCGCCCACCTTGACCTCCTGTCCTTCCGCGACGGCGATCGAGACGACAAGGCCAGGCATCGGGCAGAGCAGCATTTTCGAGGTGTCCGGCGGCAGCTTCTCCGGCATCAGCCTTTCGAGCTCCGCGGTGCGCGGCAGCATGGCGCGCGCGCTCACCGACATGCCTTTCCAGGCAATGCGCAAACCGTTCAGCATCGGACGGATCTGCGCTGCGACCCTGTTGGCACCGACTGTGCCCCGCCAGATCGCGTCGCCCGGCCGCCAGTCGCAGGCGACGGTCAACGGCTTGCCGCCGCCGATCGAGAGGTCGACCTCCATCGGGATGGAAATCATGCCGTCGACGATCTCGGCCGAAAGATAGTCCGTGCCGATCTTCACCACCCAGTCGCGCTTGAGATGGCCGGAATGCGGCGCCAGCCTGCCGCTGAGGCGGTCAAGCCGGTCGCGACGCAGCAATTCGATCGCGGTTGCAACAGCGGCAAACACCGCCTTCTCCTCGCCATCCGGCTCGACGGGCGCGAAGCCGTCCGGATATTCCTCGGCGATAAAACCGGTCGACAGCCGTCCCTCGCGCCAGCGCGGGTGCTGCATCAGCGCCGCCAGGAACGGGATGTTGTGCTCGATACCGTCGACGACAAAGCTGTCCAGCGCCTCCGACATCGCGTCGATCGCCTCCAGCCTCGTCGGCGCCCAGGTGCAGAGCTTTGCCACCATCGGGTCGTAGAACATCGAGATTTCGGATCCTTCGGTGACGCCGGTGTCGTTGCGGACCACGATGTCGCCGAACGTGCCTTCCTCCGGCGGCCGGTAGCGCTTCAGCCGGCCGATCGAGGGCAGGAAGTTGCGGTACGGATCCTCGGCATAGAGGCGGCTTTCCACCGCCCAGCCGTTCAGCTTCACGTCGCTCTGCTTGATGCCGAGCCTTTCGCCGGCGGCGACGCGGATCATCTGCTCGACAAGGTCGATGCCGGTGACGAGCTCGGTGACGGGATGCTCGACCTGCAATCGCGTATTCATTTCAAGGAAATAGAAGTTCTTGTCCTTGTCGACGATGAACTCGACCGTGCCTGCGCTCTGGTAGTCGACAGCCTTCGCCAAGGCCACCGCCTGTTCGCCCATCGCCTTTCTGGTCTTGGCGTCGAGGAATGGTGACGGCGCCTCCTCGACCACCTTCTGGTTGCGGCGCTGGATCGAGCATTCGCGCTCGCCGAGATGGAGCGCGGTGCCATGCGCGTCGGCCAGCACCTGGATCTCGATATGGCGCGGATCGACGACGAATTTTTCGATGAACAGCCGGTCGTCGCCGAAGGAGCTTTTCGCCTCCGAACGCGCCCGCTCGAAACCGTCGCGCACCTCCGCCCTGCTCCAGGCGATGCGCATGCCCTTGCCGCCGCCGCCGGCCGAGGCCTTGATCATCACCGGATAGCCGATCTCGCCGGCTATTCTTTCGGCATGGTCGGCGTCTTCGATGACGCCAAGCCAGCCGGGCACGGTCGAGACCTTGGCCGCGCTGGCGAACTTCTTCGATTCGATCTTGTCGCCCATCGCCTTGATGGCCTTGGGCTTCGGGCCGATGAAGACGATGCCTTCCTTCTCCAGCGCCTCGCAGAAAGAGGCACGCTCCGACAGGAAACCATAGCCCGGATGCACGGCTTCGGCGCCGGTTTCCCTGCAGGCGGCGATGATCCTCTCCGCAACCAGATAGCTCTGTGCAGCCGGCGAAGGCCCGATATGCACCGCTTCGTCGGCCATCTCGACATGCACCGCGTCGCGATCGGCATCCGAATAGACCGCGACCGTGGCGACCCCCATCTTGCGCGCCGTCTTGATCACGCGGCAGGCGATCTCGCCGCGATTGGCGATCAGGATCTTCTTGAACATTCGGGTGTCGTCCTCCAGCGAAGCGGTCCAGTTCTATGGACAATTCCGGCGCGCCTCAAGTGCCCGCGGCTTGGCTCCCGCGGCTGGTACCGATTGCGGAAACCGCGCCGAAAAACGTCGCAAGAGACGTTGGCCGCCAGCGTGGAACTCGCTAAGGTTACCCATAATGCCGAACAGATGGCAGGCTGGCAGCTTGCCGTTAGCTAAAACTTACCGATCGCTTGGGAGGATACCTCGATGAAAACGCGTGCCGCAGTCGCCGTTGGTGCTGGAAAGCCGCTTGAGATCATGGAGGTCGACCTCGACGGCCCGCGCGACGGCGAGGTGCTGGTCGAGATCAAGGCGACCGGCATCTGCCACACCGACGAGTTCACGCTGTCGGGCGC